>JADLCC010000413.1 GCA_020847425.1 Saprospiraceae bacterium | reverse complement strand
AGTTACCGTTACGGTATAGGTAGTTGTTGCGGCTGGACTTACGGAAATAGATGCTGAAGTAGCGCCCGTGTTCCACAGGTAAGTACCACCGCCGGTCGCTGTAAGCGTACTGCTTTGACCGACACAAATTGTGGCAGGAGATGCACTCGCTGTCGCATTCGGCAAGGGAAGCACTGTTACGGTAGCGGTGGCTGTTTTGGTACAGCCGTTTGCACCGGTTACAGTTACCGTATAAGTTGTTGTGGTTGTTGGACTTACGGTTATCGTTGCCGTAGTGGCGCCTGTGTTCCACAAGTAAGTTCCGCCACCGGTCGCAGTAATGGTACTGCTTTGTCCGTCGCAAATGGTGGCAGGACTTGGTGTCGCCGTTGCATTCGGAAGCGGGTTCACCGTTACCGTTGCAGTGGCCGTTTTGGTACAGCCGCTTGCACTGGTTACCGTTACAGTATAGGTTGTTGTAGCAATCGGGCTGACAGTAATCGCCGCTGAAGTGGCGCCCGTATTCCACAAATAAGTACTGCCGCCAGAAGCCGTTATCGTGCTGCTTTGGCCTACACAAATAGTGGCAGGAGATGCACTGGCTGTCGCATTCGGGAGTGGATTAACCGTTACGGTAGCCGTAGCCGTTTTGGTACAGCCGTTTGCGCCGGTAACAGTTACTGTATATGTTGTTGTGGTTGTTGGACTTACGGAAATTGTAGCCATTGTAGCGCCCGTATTCCAGAGATAGGTGCCACCGCCGGTCGCAGTTATCGTGCTGCTCTGACCGGTACAAATGGCTGAAGGCGTTGCTGTAGCGGTAGCAGGTGGCAGATTTGTATCGAGGTTGACCGTTGTAGTACTTGCTGCTGTACAACCATTGTTTTTTGAAACAGTAACGGCATAAGTACCGCCAACAGTAGTACTGAAAGAAGATACATTACCAGGGTTCGTTACACTGACCGGAACGGACCAGGTATACGTAACTGCACCACTTGGGCTAGCTGTGGCAATGACCGAAACGCTTGGCACCAGGCAAGTGATCGTTGGGCTGTTCAGGTTTACAGTCGGCGCGCCGGTATCATCCGAAACGGTGACCGTGGCCGTAGCCGAGCAACCAGTTGTTGCATTTGTTACTGTTACGGTATAGGTGCCACCGGAATTGACCGTTGCGGTATTGGTACCCACAACAGGCGTAGCGCCGACGCTCCAGGCATAAGTCATGCCGGAAGACGGAGTGGCCGTTAAAGTAACAACAGGCAGTGCGCATGTTCTGTCCCCGCTTTTCGTGAGACCGGCAACCGGTAATGGGTTTACCGTTACAGTGGCTGTGGCTGTTTTGGTACAGCCATTCGCGCCGGTCACGGTTACAGTATAGGTCGTTGTAGCGGCAGGGTTTACCGAAATAGCAGCCGATGTAGCACCTGTATTCCAAAGGTAAGTGCCGCCGCCGCTGGCTGTAATCGTGGTGAATTGACCCACACAAATAGTAGCAGGTGAAGCGCTGGCAGTCGCATTTGGCAATGGCAATACGGTAACTGTAGCCGTAGCCGTTTTGGTACAGCCGTTTGCACCGGTTACTGTTACAGTGTAAGTTGTGGTGGTGGTTGGACTTACAGTTATCGTCGCCGTAGTGACGCCTGTGTTCCACAAGTAAGTGCCGCCACCGGTCGCAGTAATGGTACTGCTTTGTCCGTTGCAAATAGTGGCAGGACTTGGTGTGGCGGTTGCATTCGGAAGTGGGTTGACCGTTACCGTTGCAGTGGCCGTTTTAGTGCAGCCGCTTGCACTGGTTACCGTAACCGTATAGGTAGTAGTAGAAGCAGGGCTAACAGAAATAGATGCTGAAGTGGCGCCTGTATTCCACAAATAAGTACCGCCGCCGGTGGCAGTCAGCGTGCTGCTTTGGCCAACACAAATGGTGGCAGGAGATGCACCTGCAGTCGCATTCGGAAGCGGATTAACCGTTACAGTAGCCGTAGCCGTTTTAGTACAGCCGTTGGCACCGGTGACTGTTACGGTATAAGTTGTTGTTGTTGTTGGGCTTACGGAAATTGTAGCCGACGTAGCGCCGGTGCTCCACAAATAAGTGCCGCCGCCCGTGGCAGTTATCGTACTGCTTTGTCCGTCACAAATAGTGGCAGGGCTTGGAGTCGCCGTTGCATTCGGAAGCGGAAGGACAGTTACCGTGGCGGTAGCTGTCTTGGTACAGCCGTTGGCGCCGGTAACGGTCACCGTGTATGTTGTTGTCGTAAGCGGGCTTACGGTTATGCTGGCGGCTGTAGCGCCGGTGCTCCACAAATAAGTGCCGCCGCCGGTGGCAGTCAGTGTGCTGCTCAGCCCTGCACAAATAGTGCCGGGAGAAGCGCTTGCATTTGCGCTCGGCAATGGCAGTACGGTAACCGTTGCGGTAGCCGTTTTGGTGCAACCGTTGGCGCCGGTAACCGTAACGGTATAAGTTGTGGTAATGGCAGGCGTTACGGAAATACTTGCAGCTGTAGCGCCCGTATTCCACAGGTAAGTGCCGCCACCGGTAGCAGTAATCGTACTGCTCTGGCCCAGGCAAATAGATGCAGGTACGGCAGTAGCCGTGGCATTGGGAAGCGGGAGTACTGTTACGGTGCGGGTGGCTGTTGTCGTACAACCCAGTGCACCTGTTACCGTAACGGTATAAGTTGTTGTGGTTGTTGGATTTACCGTGATAGTAGCAGCAGTAGCGCCGGTGCTCCAGAGATAAGTACCGCCGCCGGTCGCCGTCAGCGTTGTGCTTTGCCCGTTGCAAATAGAGTTAGTACCCGTGATAGAAGCCGTTGGAGGCAGGTTCAAACAAGGAATGCAGGAACTGCCGGTAAGGTTGATATTGATATCATACTGGCCGCCATCTGCAATGGTGTAGGCTGTATTGGTCGGCTGGCTGACGACGGAAACCAGGCTCATCCAACCTGAAGCGCCATAAACGTTGCTGTTTCCATTGGCGCCTGTACCTACCTGGAAGGATGGTCCCATACGGGTAAACGAAGCCTGTGCACCCGCCAGATTACCCAAACCATTGACTACCGCAGTAGTGGAAGTGTAATAGTAATAGTCGGTCGTACTAGGCGTATAAGCGCAATTGGGCGCATGTGGGCTGCCCGCAGGCGTTGTAGTAGTTCTGCCGGAGAAATATACATTCAGGCTGAACTGCGAACCCTGTGCATTGGTGATCGTACCGGTAAACAATGCGGTACCATCAGAAAACTCCTGGAACGCAGGAGTGCTCAGGGAGTAGTATTCGCTGGAATTAGATCCGTCGCCATTCACGAGGTTGTTGGCAAAGAAACCATACAAGGTTCCGCCACATTCCGTAGAGTTGGATGGCGTACGCGTATAACATGGTGTATTACAGTTATTTACCTGTACAGCATCCGAAGCGGTAGCCGTACAGCCGCTGGCATTGGTAACGGTCACCGTATAAGTAGTCAGTGCGCTTGGGCTGACGTTGATAGCCGCTGTTGTAGCGCCCGTGCTCCAGAGGTAGGAAGTACCACCCGAAGCAGTCAGGGTAGTGGAAGTACCGGAGCAAACAATGTTTGTACCGGTAATCACTGCCGTAGGCGTCGCGCCTTTCGTTACGGTCGCCGTTGCAGTTTTGGTACAACCGTTTCCGCCGGTAACCGTAACCGTATAGGTGGTTGTCGCACTTGGAGAGACCGTAATAAAAGAGGTGGTTGCGCCTGTGCTCCAAAGATAAGTACCGCCGCCTGTTGCAGTAATGACACTGTTTTGGCCGGTACAAATGGTAGCGGGCGATGCCGTTGCAGCCGCATTGGGCAATGCATTGACCGTTACAGTCTTGGTGGCCGTATTGGTACAGCCGTTGCCGCCCGTTACCGTAACGGTATAGGTTGTGGTTGCTGTCGGGTTAACGGAAATAACGGCCGAAGTAGCGCCCGTATTCCACAAATACGTACCGCCGCCACTTGCCGTCAGCGAAGTGCTGTTGCCGTTACAGATGGTAGTGGTGCCGCTGATGCTGGCGGTGGGTTGCGGGTTGACAGTGACCGTTATGGTTTTGGTAGCCGAACAACCATTCGCATCCGTCAGCGTAGCAACATAATTGCCCGCCTGTGTGGAGGTAATGCTGGTCGACACCACGATGTCATTCACGCCCGTTGCGGTAAACCCGTTCGGTCCGGTCCAGTTGACCGTACTGACATTTGGATTTACGCTCAACTGAACGTGGCTGCCTGCGCAAACTGCAATACTGCAATCGGCATCGGTCACCCAGCCTGCATTGTTGACGTTGGTTTCGCAAACAATTGTGGGTTTGGGATTCACCGTGATTGTGATGGCATTGGATTCGCCATCGTATTCAGTGCAACCCAGCCGGCGTGAGCAACGCAGGAAACAAGTCGTCTGTGTCAGCACACCCGGTGCATAGGTAGCACTGGTAGCACCCGGTATCGCCGTCCAGGAAGCAGAGCCGACCGGAGGGCATGGAATGGTGGTACTTTGTAACCACAGGTATTCCAAAGTGCCCGAGCCGCCGGAAGGGGAGGTGACATTGGTCAGTGGAGCAGGCGTCGAACCACTACAAATGCTTTGATTGCTTCCAATCGTGCCGCCATTGGTTACGTTATAACATTTCAGGACAGTAAATGAAAAATTGGCCTCGTCGCAAAGCGCGCCCTGGCCGCCATCCTGGGCATACACCTTTACATTAACATGATAGGTGCCTGTGTTGGGATTGAATGTACCGTTCCAGGGAGCCGAGTTTTCCGTATTGGTGGTGTTTTGTGCACCAGTCGTGGTGAAAACTACACTTTCCACCGTTCCGGTAACAGTTGCTTCCAGGTTGTAATTGACGGCAAGGTCGTCATACGAATATGTACCGCCATTGGTTATGGCGATATCATTGGTACCAACCAGGTCATTAAAAAAGAGGCCGGTAATCTCTGCGGTACAGGTTTGGGTGGTCATACATAACCCATCCAGTTTCAGCCAGTCCCCATTGGCATATCCGAAAAAACGCACATAATAGGCGTCAGGTGGAACGGTTGCCGATACGTTATAAAGCCCCATGCTGGGCAACTGACTGTTTACTTCTGTTTCCACCCCGGAAATATATTGCCAGGTGCTGGTATAGAATTGAACACCGACCGATGCATAATAGCCAGTGTTGTGTACACCGGCATAAACCGCCAGATTTATTCCGGTTCCTGGAGCAATACCTGTTTTATCCTGGTATACACCGCCATCGCTACCCGATACCTGAAACTGACCGGAGTTGGCGCCGCACACCGCTGCATAAGAACCGGTATACAAGGTACCACCCCACCAGTTCCAGCCGGTCGTGCCGCTTTCAAAACTGGAATTCGAGATCAGGTTGCCCGGGCAGGAACATCCTCCCGAAGTAACGGTAACAGTGACGGAATTGGATTCTCCATCCCAGGGGGTGCAGCCCGCGCGACGCGAACAACGCATAAAACAGGTACTCTGCGTCAGAGGACCTGGATCGTAAGTAGCCGAACTTGCACCGGAAATCGTTTGCCAGGATGCATCTCCGGCGGCCGGGCAAGGGATCGTGGTACTTTGCAGCCACATATATTCTATGGTACCGCTACCACCGGAGGGCGAAGTTACATTGGTAAGTGCAGCAGGGTCTCCGCCACTCGAAATGGATTGGTTCGAACCGATCGTACCACCATTCGTGATGTTACTACAAACCGTAGATGTGCAGTTGATCAAATCAAACTCGATATCAGTCTGACGTGTCTGTCCCACTGCCGGAAAGCCTTGTGCGCCGCCCGTTGTCGGCAGGCTGGTCACTTGCGCACTCGTCCATGCGGCCGCACCATAATCTCCGTTCGGGCTATTCGTACTCCCGCCATTCCCAAAATGGAATGCAGGGTAAGAGCCCCGGGTTATGTTAATACTTAAACCGCTTAAAGAGCCCGTTCCCGTAAGTGTTCCGGAAAAATTGGAATAATATTCCCAGCCCGAAGGAGCAGCTCCGGAGCAGGGGCCTTCATGCGGGGTCCCTGAAGCCGAGTAGCCCGACAATGTCATTGCCAGGTTAGCAGTCCGGGAAGCATTTCCCTGCACAACGAGGCTCATGTTAATCGATACCACCCCGGAAGCATTCCGTGTGACGGTACCGGAAGTAACGTTGAACCATACCATATTCGCTCCCCATGGGTCAAAAACAACCGTAAAAGCATTGATACAAGAACCATCCGTCAGGACAGGTGTGCATTGCGTATTCGTATTTAATTGTGCCTTAACCTCAACACTAAAAAGGCTCATGGCGATAACCAGTGGTAATATCGTCCATAAAGTCATGGATTGAGTTGATTTATCACTAGCGTGAGTGTTCAACAGCATGTTTAGTGAATTGTAAATTTGACGCATGGCATTATAAAAATTTAACCGCAAGACGGATGGAAAAAATCGATTTGTACTAGGTGCTATGTTCAGAGTAAGGGTATGTTTCATTTGATTATTTGAAAGGTTTTAGACTGTCCTTTCACATCCAGCACATGTAGTTGGTATGTACCTGATGGAAGTCGTGGTGTATGTATTTGCCAGAGGGCAGGAAAAAAAGTCTGTTCTAATTGCCCGGATGCTATCAATCTTCCCGTGATGTCCAACAGGGAAAAATGCAAAGAGGGCGCTTCCTTTTCATTCGGGAGCCTGACGTAGATCGTGTTATCAGTCATCGGATTGGGAAAAACAGTAGTCAATTCCAGCCAATTCGCTGCGTCGTCAATACCGACAGTTTCAGTCCAGACTCTGGAAGAATTGCCATTGCTCAAAGCCATCCATACCTCAAGCATACCACCAACGGTAGCATTGCGTGTGAAAATGGTAATAGCCTGGCCTGCCAATGTTTCAAGATTGATGGAAAAGGAACCCAATGATTCTCCGGTAGCACGCACCAATTCAAAATCATGCGTACCTGAATTCGTTGTTACATATGGCGTAAAGCCGCCGTAATCTGCTGAATTGGAGAAAGGAGCATCGTCCATTCGCAACGAAAGCGAAGACGGTTCAAGGTAAGTGCCATTAAAAAACACGATATCAACACCAGCAGTATCCAGCGCTCGTGTCCTGGCCTGATCGGTGAAGAACATCTCGAGCGGGTATGTAGTGCCTTCAATCCGGCCGGTAGAAATTGCTTGGTAAGTACCGGCATTTGAAAATGTAAATGGGAAAGTGCCGTATGCATTCAGTGGATTGGTACTGGAAGGGCCGGCCACTGCGATGTTCATGTTCAACTCTGCCGGCACGAATTTGAATGCCATAGCAGATCCCGGCGCTGCATTATCAGCAAAACGAGTCCCGTTTTTGTAAACATCTACGGTATCGGATGCCGCATTAATAAATTGAACAGTGGCGATCGGCGCGAAATCAACCTGGTAAACAAACCCATCCGCATGCACTGCATTCATCTTACAGGAATAGGCATCGCTCGCATCTCCTACCATATATATATATACGATCTCTCCCTCGCTGCCTTGCGGAGAGAATCTGTATGTGGAAATAATATTTAATGTAACTGCAGATTTGAGATCTAAGTAGTAATCTGTGGAATTAAGGGTTATCGGAGCAGTTTTCTGGCTGAAGCCCAGGCTATTGACAATCATGCCTGCATCCCTGACCAGTACGTGCACTGCATCAACGGATGGCGCAAGATGAATAAAGGACACTGCTGTATGCAATGTGTCTGAAGATTGAGATGCTAAACCTGAAAAGGCCATTAAACCCGTTTCCCCAGTGTCTGGCGAATCATATATCGCAAATGCATAGCCCTCATCAGCGCCTAAATTAACAGAGAGGGTGAATAAACTGTCTGCAATAGACGAACTTTCCGCAGTTGCCACTACCACTTGAGCGCTCCCTTCTGCCGCTACCAACAAAAATGGAGTAGCAGTGTTACTGAGTAAATCCTCAGCCACTTTTACTCCATTTACATAAATATCGGCAGAAAGAAGTGCGCTTGAAAAGTTGAGTAACTGCACCGGTCTGGTTTGAGCAACCAAACCATCTACTGACGTCGCGACTACGATCGTCAATAGCAAAGATTTCAACATGCACCCAAATATTAATCGGGAATTAAATACCGATCTATTTGAATGATTTGAAAAATTTGAAAAATTAAAATAAAAGTATAACGCTCTGTAGACGTTAGACATAAGTGTTTGTTTTTTGCTAGTGTTTGTTTATTGTGCAATAGAAATTGCATCCCTGTTGTGCCATTGCACACAGAAAAAAGTATATAAAATCCATTATCCTCAAAAGGACAGGATCAAAAAAATTATTAAACAGGAAGCGCGAAAAAAAAGCAGAAATTTCTCAGAGAAACAGCTGAGAACCGAAAAATACCAGACGAACGTGACCAAATGATAAAAATCATTCAGGACACAGACAAATGATCTGGGCTACTTTAGGAAGAAGAAATGTGAAATTAGGAGGGGAGATTAAATATTGATCTGTTAAGTGCTTCAAAATCAAGCAATTAGACACTAACAGTGTTTCACATGAGTACTAAAGAGACAGTAATTCAGTAAAACTTGAGTGCAAAAGTAGCATTTGCTTTTTAAAAATCAAATGAAAGAATTATTTTTTTGAAAAATATTACGCAGATTAATTGGCAGCGGTTTTGAAAACCCTGCGAATGGTTGTTCCTTCATTTGTTTTACATTGAACCAGGTAAACACCGGGCGCGACATTGGGCAATTCAAGCCGGTAAAAACCGGGACTCAGGCTTTTCTTTGGAAGCAGTAATGCCGCTATCCGGCCGGATTCATCGACCATTTCAACAGACAGCGTAGTGCTTTTTTTCAATTCAATATCGAGTGTCGCTTTGCTTACATATGGATTGGGGTAAATTTTAAGATCAAACATCTCGTTTTTTTGCCCGCCCGTACCGGCGTATAATATTTCTTCACTGCGTTTGAGCACCAGAGGTGTAACTACAGAAGATTCCGTTTCGATTCCTTTTTCCGCTATTACCGGCTTGCCCTGGGCCGCCCAGCGAATAGCATTGAGCAACACTTGTGTCGACTCTTTTTCATCAAAATAATATTCGAAACCCAGGTAAACGACATTGCCCTTGCCAATCGGTTTGTATCCCAGTACAGGGTAACCTTTCACATCGGCCAACACAACAAAATTCGGATCCGAAATATCGAGCGGGTAAGCATAATTGCGCATGCTGAACTCTTCCGTAGTGCCCGTAAGCACAGGATGTTCCGGCGATGTTTCATGAATGGTAGGCGCTTTGCAGAAATAGCCGAAATCGATATCCAGCAATCCAAAATCCTGCAATACCGCATATTGGTCGGTGCCCGTGAAGATGACCAGGCCGCCCTGGCGCACAAACTTCGCCAATTCCTTACCGTACCGTTTCAGGTTGTCCGGGTTTCCACCAGCCGGGTAAGGCACCACGACAATATCCTGGCCTGCAAGTGAACCCGATAAATCAGCGGCACTGCCTTCCCAGAAATCAGTCATGACCGACATGGGGAAACTGCGTTGAATGAGCACCTTTGTTTTTTCAGGATATACATTGTCGTAAGCACTGTAATTAAGCATGAGAATATGCATACTTAATAAGGTGTCCGTTTCAGGCATCCATTCCTCGTCGGATGATGGGGCTAACTGGCGCTCTTCGGAAAGAAAAAACTGTGCTACCGTAGTATTCACTGGAAACAGCTGATCACCGAATTTCGGTTCTGCAGCACGGTAGGCGCTCAGGGCGAAAAAGCCCGAAACCAGTGCGAGAATTGAAACAGTGCGGAGCATGCGGTGTAATTTTTTTTTATCCGGGTATAACGCGTAAAGACAAATGATCTTGCATTCCGTCGCAAAGGTAATCGCAAAAAATCATCAGGAAAAAATAAAACTGCCCGGCAGGATTATTTTCCTGTCGGGCAGTACAGACGTAAAAAAAGTGTTAGGTCACTTTTTGGCTACCAAATTCACCTGAAGGTCGAATTCGTCGTAGATGGTTTTGTCGCCCAGACCGTCGAAAAATGAACCGGAACCGTACTTTACGTTAAAATCGGAACGGTCGATCGTCATTTTGCCGGAAGCACTCACGGTGCCTGCGTTTTCGCTCACGGTCGCAGGGAATTTAATCTCCTTGGTGGTTTCTTTGATCGTCAGGTTACCTATGATTTTATAGTTGCCTTTGGAATCCTGCGGAATAGCGCGGGTGATCACAAATTTGGATGTACCGTATTTGGCAGTGCCGAAAAAGTCATCGCTTTTCAGGTGACCTACCAGTTTGTCCGCCCATTCGCCTTCGAGGTCGGTATCCTTGATGGAGTTCATGTCGATTTCAAAAGAACCGCCGGTGAGTACACCGTTGTCCATTACCAGGCTGCCATTTTGTACTTTAACGGTGCCGGTGTGCTTGCCTGTTACTTTGTAGCCCATCCATACGATGGAACTGGCGTTTACATCTACATTATAGGTAGCCGGCGCGTAAGCAGACATCAGCATAACCATCAGAACTGGGAGGAAAAAAAGTTTTTTCATGTTGTATTCGTTTGATTGAAAACGGTGAAAGAGATGTTTTTGTGTTTTTGCGTTTTGGTCAAAACTGCAATTGAACGGCACAAAGGTAAGTGTATATAAATCAAATGTTGAAACATCTATTTGTTAATTACTTCAAAATGGTTCACCACCCTGGGCTTGCCCACAAAACTTTTATGAAAATATCCAAACATAATTTGTTTTTTTCCGCCGAAGCGAATTACCTTTGCGCCTCTAAATTTTGACGATACAAAATACTCATAGAATGAAAGAGTTGGAAGCCATACAGTTTGTACACGGCCAATTGCTGCAAAAGACCGAATTCCCTGATTTCAAAACGGGCGATACCGTTGTTGTTACATACAAAATCGTGGAAGGTGACAAAACCCGCGAACAGGATTACCGCGGTGATGTTATTCAGATCAAAGGACATGGCCTGACCAAATCCTTCACCGTGCGTAAAATTTCGCATGGCGTAGGTGTCGAGCGTATCTTTTCCATCACTAACCCGAACATCGCCAGTATTTCGGTGATCAAACGTGGTAAAGTTCGTCGTGCACGCCTGTACTACCTGCGTGGATTGGTGGGTAAAAAAGCGCGCATCAAGGAGTTGAAAGTATTTACGACAAACAAGTAATTCCTTTTTATATGCAGCAGAAGCCGCCCGGTGTATCACCGCGCGGCTTCTTGCGTTTATGATATTCTGGCTCAAAACATGAGTCATCCCAAATTTTATTACCCTGCAAAATCGAAGCACAAGTGCCCCTGCCGCTGTTGCGCGTCCCCGCCAACAGCAAGTTATGTTGAATTTCTGGCAAAATAATGGATCAATTTGCCAGGCTTGGGTGCTTATTTGTCGTTGGCGGGGGACGCACAACGACGGCCCAGGCGGCTCACATTACCCTCGATGAAGTGAAAACCTTGGTCAATAGCATCAGAAGGGGCAGCGCCCCGTAATATTAACTTTAGAATATAAGTAAAAGGGCAAAATTAGTTTGAACTAATTCTTCTGTAACTCATTGGTTATCATTGCCTTTTTGCCCTTTGCAATTTTGCCCTTTTACTTAGTCTGTTGATTTACAAGTTTTTATACACCTTGTAATTGATGCTCGTCCCGTACTTCCTTCAAAACCAGCACTGCAACAACCGCCACCGACAATACCTGGTACAGGCCCACCACCCAGACATACCACTTGCCGATGTTTGCCTTGGCGCCAAACCAATCGCCGCCCATATGCCAGATGAGGTACAAACCTGCTGCGGATTTGAGCAATTCAAAATAGACTGCCCGTGCATTCCGGTCCATCAATTCCGTATAGGCAAAAACGCCCGCAAACACGAAAGCGCCGTAGTAAAACACACCAGGTGACCCGATTTTACCCAGGAACGCGAAAAAATAAACCAGTAAAAAGTAATTGAAAAACAACTGGGTCCAGGCCCAGGTTTTGAATAGCCCGGATGCAGGCGTATCGTATTTTTCAAAATGATACACATCCTGAATTTTGTAAACCGGATACTTTTCCGCTACATCGGCCGGGCGCCAGCCTGTGGGCATAAACCAGACCCGGATTTTGTCGTACCAGTTCCGTGTCCTCCAGGCGTCTTTCAGCATCAGCCAGGCGTGCTGGAAGTTGATTTTGATCGGGTTCCAGGTGCGCACCGGGCGCGAAACCCCGTAAACCGGCTTTTCTTCGGGCAGTTCTTCCTGAAACGTGCCGAATAGTTTGTCCCAGATGATAAAAACCTGGCCGTAGTTTTTGTCCATGTATGCCGCATTAATGGCATGGTGGACGCGGTGCTGCGAAGGGGTGACAATGATGTGTTCCAATACGCCCATTTTCCCGATCAGTTGGGTATGGTACCAGTATTGCAGGAACAAATGAATGGGGCCGACCACCGCTATAACCTGCACGGGCACGCCCAAAAGTGCTGCGGGGAGCAGCAAAACCGTAAAATAATTGACAAAAGCGGAGATTGACTGCCGCAACGCACAGGATAAGTTGAACTCTTCGCTGCTGTGGTGTATGATGTGCCGGTTCCACAAAAAATTGATTTCATGCGACCAGCGGTGTACCCAGTAGCCCTGAAAATCTACGGCGATAAAAGCGATCAGGTACACGGCCCAGGTCGCTTTTACCTGCACGATAGCCAGGTGCTCCACCAGCCAGTAATAACTCAAAACGCTGACACTCATGCCCAGCACGTCCTTTACTACATTCGTAATGCCAGAACTAAAACTCGACACGCTGTCCAGGGCCCGGATGACTTTTTTGCCCAGATACCATTCGAATGCTTTTTCAATAAAAAACAGCAGGAAAAAGATGGGCACGACAATATTGAGGATCGCTCCGTATGCTTCCATAAATTGATCAGATTTTGGATGCAAACTTAATACGAAGCGATTGTTTCACATAGGGGTTTTAGTGTTTTGGGGTTTTAGTGTTTTTGAGGTGCTTCGCTCTAAGCACTACCAATTTTTTGGGCATTGCACGCACTAAAACACCAAAACACTAAAACCCCAAAACACTATACAACACTATTCGCAGCCTTCCTTCAACGCCCGCAATTCTTCGCGGCTATTCACTGTTACCTGGGTGCTGTCTTCCGTCATTTGCACGGTAATCGGGAAAACAATTTGCGGGCGACCGGTTACACCCGGATTTTCCTGGCGCCAGGTGCGAATCAGCAGGTGCAGCGATTGGCGGTCGGTTGCCGTAGCTGTTGTGCTGTCCGGGAAAGCAATCGTGATCGGGAATACAATTTCAAAACAGGAAAGACCATTATTGCAGTGTCCGCCCGGGCCGTGGTGGCCAAAAGAACCGGCACATTCGGCACGAAGCGCGCGCAATTCAGTATCGGAAGCCACTGTAATCACTTCTCCGTCTGTAGAAACCACTGAAAGCGGGAACACAAAAGACAAGTGCGGACGGTTGCCGCCACCATGGTGGTGACCATTTCCAGGGCTCGTACCATTGGCCAGAAAATAAGCGCGCAGGGCATCAATAATTTCTTCATATGAATTCACTTCCACCGTAGAACTATCGGGCAAAACAATAGAAACCGGAAAAACAAGTTCGTAACAACCCAAACGGCCGATACCACCGCGCTCCTGGGCTGAATATAAGGCCTGGTCGACGGCTTCTTCAGTTGTTGCAAACACATCATCGTTTTTATTACAGGCAAATACGATGGCCACTAATGCCAGAAACGGCAGCAGAAACACTTTTAAGGATTTGATCATGACGTTTAATTTTTGAAAGTTTGTAGGTGAATAAATTGATTTGACAGGTTAGGTCGAGTTCTCCGCCAGGGGTTGCATCCGGAAAAAAATATTTTTTGTGCATCATTTTTTTTCAGTTCCATGCAACCCCTGGCATTTTGACATAACCTACCTTGTATTCATTCACCCAAACACCTAAGTACCAAATCCGATATTTTTCGTGCAAATGCCTGAGTATCAAGCCGGATAACTGATAACTGATAACTAACCGACAACCACTTATTACCTGCATGACCGAACCCAACCTGCAAGCCTGTCTTCGCGGCGATCGCCTGGCTCAAAAGCAGTTTTTCGAACGTTTTAAAGGCAAAATGTTTGCCTTGTGCCTCCGCTATGCCCATAGCCGAGAGGATGCGGAAGATATCTTGCAGGAGGGTTTTATAAAGGTGTTTCGCGACCTGTATCAGTATACAGGGGAAGGCAATTTTGAAGGCTGGGTGCGCAAAGTGTTCGTCAATACCGCTTTGCAACATTTGCAGAAACAAAAAAAAGCCCTGATCACCCTGGAACTGGACGGACAGGATATTGCGGAAGACAGCGCCGAACCGTTTTTTACCAATGAAGCGCCGGCCAAAAACATGATCCGTATTTTACAACAACTCCCGACCGGATTCCGAACCATTTTTAACCTGCACGTCCTGGAAGGTTATTCACACCCTGAAATTGCCGAAATCCTCGGCATTTCTGTCGGCACCTCAAAATCGCAGTTGCTGCGCGCCAAAGCCTATTTCAGAAAAATGCTGGAAAACAGCCTAACATCCTGATTATCATGGAGAAAAATATACATGACGACCGCCTCGACGACTATGTTCGCAAGTCTTTCGAGGATTATGAGGAAGACCCCGCATCCGACATGTGGGGGCGTATAGAAGAGGTATTACCCCCCGTGGCGCCGGGACCCGTCATTGGCCCGGGCAAGCCCTCCATTCGGCGTTATTTCTGGCAAATGTCGGCGGCAGCAGCCATTTTGCTGCTCATTTCCAGCCTGGTTTGCGGACGGATGTACTATGAAAACAAGATCAGGGATATATCCGAACAACAAAATAAACCTGAAAACAGTGTGGCTCAACCCGCTGTTCAGGCCCCCTACCCTGCCGGTTCTGGTTTGATGGCGCCTGATAAAATGAAAACGGAACAGGAGAATGCCGGATTCGGGAAAACGGAGTCCCCTTCCCCTTCGAGCGCTGCGGTACCTGTTCCAAGCATAAATTCATATGTAAATACTGCAACAGAAAAACCGTTTACCAAACCTCAGGCCCCACAGTCGGGGTCAGGCGATACGCCTGTAACCAGTGCATCCGTTTCAACATCAGCGTTACCATCCATTTCGTCTGGAAATAAATCAGTCCCGGAAAGGAATACCCTTGCAAACGCGCCCCTTCCCCAGACACCTGAAAGCCTTCAGCCCCCTGCAACCGTTGCAGGAAATGACATTACACCTGTTTTGGCAGACAGTGCCGCCGCGAGCACCGCAGATTTTGTACCAATCAATGATTTTCAATTACTTGAAACCAAAAAGTCATCTCCACTTTCCCACACTTTTGCAGGTTTTAAACCGCTGATACTGCCCGTTCAGCCCCTGCGCCAGTCCTCCAGCTGGTATGTTGGTGTACAGGTTTCACCCATTCTAATGGTTGAAAAAAAGGGAACGGAGCGGCCCGCAACCCTGCGCCCCCGCCTGGTCAGCGCACAGGAAAAAACAAGTTTCACAGCCGACTACTGGCTGAAAGCGGGCAAACAATTGCAGGGCAGATGGGGTTTTGAAACGGGCATCGGATACCGCGAGATCGAAAAAAACGCCGCACATAGGCCCAGGTTCAGGTTTATGAACGGCCGTCCGGGTGGAAATGCCGGCAACCATGCGCGCAATTATGATTTCGACTACGACCTCGATACCT
>JADLCC010000412.1 GCA_020847425.1 Saprospiraceae bacterium | reverse complement strand
TGCTGGCGCAGGACCAGTCGGAGAGCGCAGCTACCGATTTGCAGGGGCCTGCCCTTGAAACGTACAAACAAAACTGGCAGTCGCTGCGGGATGGCCTGGCTGAAAACTACGAAGTCCACGAACTCACCTTCGGCGACCAGGTGCGCGAAGGTGTGGATTTTACTTTTACCGATAAAGTAACCAACCTGTCGGAACTGCTGAAAGGCGTGTACGACCTCTATGGAGGTCAAAACCTCGGCGCTGTGGTCGTCGCTACCGATGGTATCTACAACGAAGGCAGTAATCCCGCTTATGTGGACGTAGCCATTGCCGCGCCGGTGTACACGGTGGCTTTGGGCGACACGACGCCGAAAAAGGATTTGCTGGTGAAACGCGTATTCCACAATAAAATCGCTTACCTCGGAGATAAATTTACCATTCAAATCGACGTAGCCGCCACCAACTGCGCAGGCCAGCAAACGGTGCTGAATGTGGGCAAAGTGGAAGACAATCAGGTGCGCAACCTGCAAAGCATACCCCTCAGAATCGTCGGGAACGACTTTTTTGTGACCCAGGAAGTACAGATTGAAGCCGACAAACCCGGTGTGGCCCAATACCTGATTACCGTGGCCGGACTGCCTGGCGAAGCCTCCACGGTGAACAACCGCAAGGAAATTTTTGTGGATGTGCTGGATGCCCGCCAGAAAATCCTGATCCTCGCCAACAGTCCGCACCCCGACCTGACTGCCCTGAAAACAACCCTCGAGATCAATAAAAACTATCAGGTTACCACGGCCTACATCAACGACCCGGGCCTGGATGTGGGTAAATCGGATTTTATCATTCTCCACAACTTGCCCTCGGCCTCCAATGACATTTCCGGCCTGCTGAATACGCTGAACGAGAAAAAAATACCGCGCCTTTTTATCGCAGGCATGCAAACCGGCTACACGACCCTCGGCAAGGTACAGGGCCTGGTGAACATGCAAAGCGACGGCCGCCAAAGTGACGACGTACAGGGCAAAGTGGCGCCACAATTTGCCGCTTTCAGCCTCGATCCGCGCGTCATAGATGAACTGCCGAAGTTCAATCCTGCAACTTCTGCATTCGGCAATTTCAGCGCGACCGCGCAGGCGCAGGTGCTGCTGTACAAACGCATCGGGAAAGTAGACACCGACCAACCCCTGCTGGCTGTTGGGGAAGTGAACGGGGTCAAAACCGGTGTTTTCCTGGCGGAAGGGCTCTGGCGCTGGCGTTTGTTCGATTACCTGCAACACCAGAACCACGAGATTTTTGATGAACTGATCGGCAAAACCGTGCAGTACCTGTCGCTGAAAGAAGACAAACGCAAATTCCGCGTCAATGTGGATAAAAACATCCTCAATGAAAACGAGGCCGTTTCCTTTGCCGCCGAACTGTACAACGACAACTACGAACTTACCAACGACCCGGATGTGGCCATGAGCATCCGCGACCGCGACGGAAAGGAATACACTTACACGTTTAACAAAACAGGCAAGGCTTATACGCTGAACGCCGGTATTCTGCCGGTGGGTTCTTATACCTACAAGGCCACGACCAATTTTAACGGACAAAGCCTGAGTTACGACGGGCGTTTCAATGTGCAGCCGATACAGTTGGAGTTGTTTGAAACGACTGCCAATCATGCAGTATTACGGCAATTGAGCGCCAAATTCGGCGGCGAAACTGTTTTCCCCGCCCAACTGGCGAGTATCGCGGAAAAAATAAAAAACAACCAGACGGTGAAGCCGGTCATTTACCAGACCACAAAAACCAATCCGCTGATCAACCTAAAATGGATTTTCGCCCTGCTGGCGCTTATGCTGGCGGCAGAGTGGTTTTTACGGCGGTACTTTGGATCGTATTAGGAGAGTGTTTTGGTGTTTTAGGGTTTTGGTGTTTTTGAAGTGCTCCGCTTTTGGCATCGCTTGAGTCTAAAACACTAAAATACAAAAACACTAAAACACTTTCAATACCCATGCAAATTAAACCCCTCCGCTTCCACCATATTCACCCACTTACCCATCTTTTTCTGGATCACTTTAAAATGCTGCTCGTCTTCGGCCGGCACGAATGAGATGGCAGTGCCTTCCGCACCCGCACGCCCCGTTCTGCCTACGCGGTGGATAAAATCCTTCGGCGAGCGTGGCAGTTCGTAGTTGATCACCACCGGCAAGTCGGGAATATCGATGCCGCGTGAGGCCAGGTCGGTGGCGACCAGCACCCTGATTTCTCCCGATTTGAAATAACGCAGGGCATCCGTCCGGGCCGCCTGGCTTTTCTGGCTGTGCAGCGCGAGGGCCGCAATGCCGTTGATTTTTAGTTTGTGCACCACGCTGTCGGCCTTGTGTACCGAGGAGGTAAAAATCAGTACTTGCTGCAGGTTTTGTTCCTTGATGAGGTAGCGCAGCAAAGGCCCTTTCCGTTCTTCCGTGACGCGGTAGCCGATGTGCTGGATCAGGTCCAGGTTTTCCACTTCCGGCGTGATCTCGATTTTGACCGGGTCGTGCAGCAGCATTTCGGTGATGGTGCTGATGTCTTTGCCCAGTGTTGCGGAGAACAGTAGATTCTGGCGTTTCGCGGGCAGCAGGGCAAAAATGCGGTTCATTTCCTCCTTAAAACCCAGGTTTAGCATCTTATCTGCCTCGTCGAGCACCAGCATTTCCACAGCCGACAATTGCAGGGCGTTGTTGTCCACCAGGTCCAGCAGGCGCCCGGGCGTCGCCACCAGCACTTCCACACCCGACAACTGCATCATTTGCGGATTAATCGACACGCCGCCAAAAACGGCCAGAGTTTTGACGGGCCGGGCCAATCCTGTGCTGAATTGTTTGCACACTTCGCCGACCTGCACGGCCAGTTCGCGGGTCGGCACGAGGATCAGAGCGCGGATAAACCTGTTTTTAGCGGCGGTTTTTTGTTGCAGTAATTGCAAAATGGGCAATACGAATCCGGCGGTTTTGCCCGAACCGGTCTGAGCAATGCCCAGGATGTCTTTGCCGGCCAGCACCGCGGGGATAGCCTCAGACTGGATGGGTCGCGGGGCGGTGTAGCCGGCGCGGGCGATGGCGGAGAGGAGGGGGGCTGAGAGGCCGAGGGAGGAGAAGGGCATGGTATAGGACGATATTAAAGTGGAGCGGAAGCAATGTACGCTTTAAACAGCAGTACCCTGTTTACGTCGCTGGGGTTGAATAAAAAAGGCTGCACATCCTGTGCAAGCGCCTGAAAATCAAATTTTTCACAAACGGAAACCAAGTGCTTCCGCAAGGTTTCCGGCGTATCCAGGTCAAGTTTTTGTTTCAAAAAATCATAGTTGGGTCGGGTACGACCTAACAGAAAAACTGTATCAAAAAAATCACGGCCTTTGGGTTGTTTGCGGCCTGTAATCGCGCAGATTTTCTGGCTGAGCAACAGATCAAGCGGCGTACATCGAATGCTTGCAAACACATCGAAGCGGTTGAGAAAATGCAACTCCGGCATAAAGGCAAAGTGTTGCGGTTCGGTATCGAGGTTAAGCAAAATGCGGGCTTCCCGATGGCCGCTCAATCCTGCATCATAAAGCAACCCAGGGAAACGGATATAACAATGGTAAGCGCCTCGAAACACGTTACGCATTTCAACGCGATAACCTTCCTGTTCAAGCCCATCTCGAATAAGCCCTGCAACTGCCTCGAAGTCTTCCTGGGACAGGTCAAAACTGTCAAAATCCAGGTCTTCCGAAAAACGTTGGTTGTCATGTACAATGCGGAGGCAGGTACCACCCAGAAAAGCAAATTTTTCGGCAAATGGACTTGTAAAAAGCAATTCGAGGATTTTGTATTGCAAATACTCCCGCAATAAAAACTCGCCCCGCCCATGCAATCCTTCCGGGTAACTTTTCTGGATTTCAATTAGTTGCATCATGGTCTGAGAGAAATTTTAGCAAGGATTTTGCCCTGATACTCAACAATCTGGAATTGAAAACGGCTACGTACTTTTCAAAATCTCCTACAGAGAACTTTTCCTGAATTTCAAAAAAATTAAGCCTCAACTCGTGAAAATGCGCCGCATTCGCTAACGACGGATTGAAGTATAACAAGTCCAATAAGGCTTTGGCGGGATCGGCAATTTTAAATCTAAAATCTCCAAAAGTTTCAAGACGATACCCGAAAAACAAATCAGGTTTGATACTTTGGTAAGTAAAATGGCCGAGTGGTGCTTGAATCGCCTGCGTTTTCAGCGTGGAAATGGATGTAATGGTAAACACGCCTTCCGGAATGAAACCATACCAACTCAGAGCCGATTGCAGCGACACGTACGAAGGCATATAAATCCGGTTGGCAATAAAAAACAACTCCCCCGCGCCTGCTACAGGCTTTCCCGCAAAATGGTAAAAGCCGTTCCTGATTTTCTGTAGATAACCGGCCCGCTGCCAGCGTGTCAGGGCATTACGATCAAAGCCTGGAAAGGCTTTTTCAATCTCCGTTACCGGCACGATAGGTAAGTGACTGAATGTTTTTTGGAAAGAAAGAAAGTTCAATATTTTTCTACTTTTCTGCAAAAATACAGAATTTTGGAAAAATATTTAATTTTTTTATATAAAATGTTGTGGGAGCGGTTCTCTTCTCTCACCGCAGTGCCCCTCCACTCCGCCGCCGCCGCCGGGCTGCTACGCTAGCCCCGCCGCCCGCTCCGTTGCGCCGCACTGCTTCGTTTTTTCTTTTTTGCTCACAGGAAAGCTGGAACGGTCCAGCCACCTCACTGCGGGGACGAGGCGAGGCGGAAGCCGAGATAAAAGCCCAGGTTGTCCGGCGCGTCCAAGCCACGGCTGGCGGTAAGGCACAGTCTTGTTTTGAAGCACCAACAGCCGCCGCGATTCACACGATTCGTGCCTGTAGAACCCGAACAACCCGGATAAGGCCCATACCTGTCCTGGCACCATTCATGCACATTTCCGCTCATGTCGTATATGCCTAATTCATTGGCGGTGAGGTCACCCACCTGATGGGTTTTGGAGCCGGCGTTACCATCATACCAGCCCACTTTTTTCAGATCGTTACTTCCTGAATATAAGTATCCTTTGCTTTTATTTCCACCTCTGGCGGCGTATTCCCATTCTTCTTCAGAAGGGAGTCGGTAGTTTTTACCGGGGTATTTGGCATTGAGTTTATTAAGAAAATGCTGGATGTCATTCCAGGATACGCTTTCTACCGGGCAGTCGTCGCAGCCTTTAAAATAAAGTTTCGGCGGGTCTTCGACCATAACTTCTCGCCAATCGGCTTGCGTTACCTCATACTGTCCAATGGAAAAAGATCGGACAGTGACTGAATGTTGACATTCATTAACTGCTCTGTCTTTTTCACTTTCCGGGCTACCCATCATATAAGTCCCTCCTTCTACTCGCACGATATCGTGGATACCGGAGCGGCGGGTACGGGAGGGCGTATCTTCCGGAGTGGATTTGGTAGTAGCGTTATCGGCAGGCGGCGTTGTGCCGCCGGGCGTAGTCGCAGGGGGCGTCGTAGTTG
>JADLCC010000411.1 GCA_020847425.1 Saprospiraceae bacterium | reverse complement strand
GTGCCAAATTTGACAACTTTTTAAAAAGTTGTCAAATTTTCACATGGCGTTTGGCAACAATAATTTGGTGCAAAAAAACGGATTCCTTCGCCAAAGACTTTTGACACAACCCCGAGCGGGGGCCTGGCACGAGCGGGTCTGGAACCTTTGAATTGTGGGCGACCACAAGGGTCGCCCCTACAACAGAAATATAAAACCCTGGCAAATTGCAAATCAAAAAGCCTGTTTTTGTAGGGGCGGCCCTTGTGGCCGCCCGGATTTCCGGGCATTTTTTAAGGTTCCTGACACCAATGGGCAGAGCCAGGCGCGATCGGGCATCATAGTAACCTGTTCTCGTGTGGTATTATTTTTTCTCCAGCCACCCATTATCCCTCATCCAGTCCGTCAGCCGTTGCGACCAGGTCTTTATCGAAGTCAGCGTCGTCCGGTTTCCCATGTTAAACGCATGATTCCCCTGTGCGTAGAGGTGCACGTCCACGGGCACTTTTGCTTTGCGGTACATATCCGCGAGTTGCAGTACCGGCGCCGAGCAGCATTCGTCATCATTGGCTGCGAGTAAAAAAGCCGGTGGCGGCTGCATCCCGAATGCCGCGGGCACTGCCAGCGGACCGGGGTAAATGCTCACCATAAAATCGGGCCGGGCGTTGAATTGTTCCAAAGGATCGCCGCTCGCCTGTTCGGAGGGGTGCAGTTCAAAAGCAGTCCAGGCTGCTAGTTCGCCGCCTGCTGAAAAACCCATGATGCCGATGCGGTTGACATCGATGCCCCATTCGGCTGCCCGGCTGCGCAGCAGTCGCATGGCCCTGGCGGCATCCTGGCGCGGATGTTCTTCCTTGTATGGCGAACCTTCTTCGCGGAACAGGCGGTATTTCAGCACAAAAGCGGCCACGCCGATGCTGTTCAGGTATTTCGCGGCATCGCGGCCTTCGGAATTGTACACCAGTGCGCGGTGACCGCCGCCCGGGCAAATGAGTACTGCTGCGCCGGTGGCGATGTTTTTGGGCGGCAAATAGGCAGTGACACTGGGGTTGTGGATGTTTTTCACCCACCAATCTTTGGCCTGTTCGGGTTCGTTGTGGCGGCTTTCAAAACCCGGTGCGCCGTTGGGCCAGAGGGGAATTTGCACGGCAAGCAGGTCCGTTTCAGGTTGTTGCAGGTCCAGTTCCTGAATCCAGATGTTCCGGTATAAAACATTGTGTCCTTCGGCCTGGAGTTTTAGTCCGCCGGGCACATCGGTAATCCCTTTTCCGCTGTCGTTGCCGCCGTCGATACCGGAATTGGCGCCGCCCCAGACCTGGCTGATGGTCTGGTTGGTGTACACCTTTTGTCCGTTAAAACACATGGAAACCATGGCTTTTTCACTGCGTTTGCCATCTTTGAAACGGGCCGCGCGGAAAACGATGTCGTAGGCATTCCATTTTCCGAGGCCGTTGTAGGCAAAATACGGCGAACTGGTTTCATTGATCACTGCCGCCATACCGTGCGAAGTGGTGTCACCGTCGAGGACCTGGATTTCATAACGGTTTTGCAGGTAAACGCCGCTGTTGCCGCCTTTTTCGGAGACTAAAAATTCGATGTGCAACCTGAAGTCGCGGAATGCCTTTTTGGTGACGATATCTGCCGTGCCGTATTTGCCCCCTGCGGCAGTGGGGTCATTGCTGTTCAGCACCGTACCGCCGTCGACCGGATCGGTCACGATTTTCCATTTGATGGGCGGTTCGGCAGCGAGTCGGGGCCCTGCCCAGTACATCCATTTTTGGTCGAGCATGGCGCGGGTTCCGTCAAAGTAAACTTCAGCGCCTTCGGGCGCTTTGGCGCCGACGCCGGTTTGAGCGGAGAGGTGAAAAGAAAAACAGGCAAGAAAGAATAGAAGGTTCAGATGTTTCATGGCAATATGTTTGAAGGTATAAGGGGTTGTGATAAAAGGTTTGAGATTGAATAATATTTGGGTTTTTTCTGCGCAAAACATGAGTCATCCTGAATTTTTGAAGATTGACAAAAATGACTTCGGAGAAGTCAAATGTTTGTAGATCAATTGATTCCACAAATGACACGACCTCGGAGAGGTCGAACGTTCGCTATTATTTTGGAATCCTTGTGACCATGTTCGACCTCTCCGAGGTCGGCAAACACCTTTGCGTCGTGATTTCTACAAACATTTGACCTCTCCGAGGTCGTTTTCAGGCAAAATTCGGAATGACTCTCATGTTGGAGATTTGGCTTCAATAGAATCCGACAGTTGACACGACCCCTTACTCCCGCAGCGCTTTTTTGAAATACCTCCCTTGTCGCGAAGGCGTATAATCCCAGTCGGTAAATAAACGCGGCGCCCAGCGCGGGTCGAATACCCAGACCACATAGGAAATGTTTTTTTCAGCACAGTATTTTGTAATCGCATCGCCATAGGACTCGTCGCTGATGACAGGAATGTGTGCGCCCTCGTCGTCGGCGCCGCAAAAACCGATCTCGGTGAGTACCAGCGGGTATTTTTCTGCCACAAAGCCCCAGTCTTTGGTCCACTGCGCTTCCCAGGGTTTAGCGCGTTTCATAGGGTAGGGGTGGCTCACATAAGCGATACCTTCCGCCCGGATGGGATCGGTGGCTACGGGAGTGAGGTCGTACGCCCAGTTGAAACCTGCTACAAGCGGAATAGCCGTGCAGCCATGCGCCCGGATGATGGTGATGGTTTCTTCCATCAATTCCCGCCATTGTTGCCAGGTACAGGTACC
>JADLCC010000410.1 GCA_020847425.1 Saprospiraceae bacterium | reverse complement strand
GTTTTGTCTCCGGACAAACCAACCCGAGCGTATCACCGACCCAAAACACCACATACCATGTGTTAGCCGATGGCCTGGTGTGCGACACGGAGGGCGACGTGTCGGTTTCGGTTGCTTTTGCCACACTGGATGCAGGCGCTACCCAGGATCTTTGTATCGGTGAAGCGGCTGCGCTGACGGCTGTTGTGTCAGGCACCGGCGGCCAGATTACCTGGAGCCCTGGCAATCAGTCCGGCGCAAGTATTCAGGTAAGTCCCACAGATACAACTACTTATACGGCTACGTTGCTGTATGGACCCAACTGTGTTGCAACCGATCAGGTTACCGTTAATGTGGTTGCAGGGGTGACCCTCACACCGATAACGACGGACCCCGGAGCGGAAGATTCGTTGTGTGCAGGCACGCCGATCATCCTGCAAGTGACGGCCACGCCCGCCAATGCGGAGTTGATCTGGTCTGAAAACGGCACTGTTCTGGCAGGACTTACGAGTGATTCGATCCGGATAATTCCCGGCGTTACGGAAGGCACTGCGATGTACACCGTTGTGGGTACCAACGACCAGGGTTGCTCTTCCAGCCGCTCCGTCAGTTTCAACCTGCGGCGCTGTCTGGTTATTCCGAATGCCTTTACACCCGGAAACGACGACAACAACGATTCGTTCGGTATCGTGCTGGCAGGTGATAATATTCAGATTGTTGAATTTTTGGTGTACAACCGCTGGGGACAGAAAGTATTTGAAGCCACACCGGCGGTCAAACGCTGGGACGGCAATTTTGACGGCGACGAAGCGCCCAGCGATGTGTATGTGTACTATATCAAAGTGCGCTACCCGGATGGAACGGAAGATGCGTTCCATGGGGATGTGACGCTGCTGCGGTGATTTTTTAAAAGGGCAAATCATTCGTGTATCCCGGATTTTTCACACTTGGAAAAATCCGGGATTTTTATTTTCATATGAGTTGCCTTAAAAATTTAACTTGGAAAACAAAAGTCTTAACAACAAATAAGAAATGTATTCTCTACCTTTGAATACCAATTATAATACACTTCATTTTTCACGAAACAACTTCAAATTTATGATCACGCATCACGCATCACGCATAATTTACACTATTAGTCTCAGTCTTCTCTTTCTGAGCAATTTATTGAGCCAGGCATATTGCCCTACATTAAGTATGGAGGATTATTACGCTTTTAGAGATTTTTCGGTATCCCTTGGGAATCCTCCTGTTCCGGTGGCATCAATGATTGAAAAATCAATCCCGATTCAAATTATTTATGTCAATAAAGATGATGGCACTCCACCTACGGGTAACACTCCAGCCGGACCAGATTATAGATTAAACGATGAGATAGAAAAAGCCAACGCAGTTTATGATGGATTTTTGAATTTTTACATCTGTGGGTATAAGCATATTAATTCAAGCGAACATCATACTTTAACATATGGAGGAACAGAAAGAATTGACCTTTACAATGCCTTGCATTCTGAATCCGCAGTCAATGTTTATATTGTCAAGAATATAGAAGACAATAATCTCCCATATACTGTCGCTGCTTTTGCGGTTTTCCCATTTTCAAATGCGGCTAGTACCAATTTTATTGCATTATCTGCTGCAATCCCCCCATTCGTCCTTGCGCATGAATTAGGCCATTATTTTGGACTGGTACATACACATGACCCCAATTATTATTTTAGTAACACCGTAAACAACGGAGTTCCCGGCTGCCTGCTTCTTGATCCTTCTTTTGATAATGACCTGGTACCTGATACGCCCGCCGATCCTGGGCCAAACAACCAATGCGCATCTCCAGAGTGTCCGGTCGCTTTAAGCCCATGCACTTTAACATGTTATAATTCTTTATACAGTACTTCGCCATCCAGTACGCCTCAAAATGCGACTTTTACTTTCCCGGCAGGCTGGCTTACTGATAATATCATGTCATATTATAATGTTTGTAATTATCGATCTTTTACACCCGGCCAGATCGCTAAGATGAATATGGTATTAACCAACCCTAACCCCAATAACAGTCGATATTTTCTTAATACCGCTCCGACTTGTAATAACGAAATTGCAGAAGATGGCGTAATTGTAAAATATTGCCAGAATGGAGTAAATCTTGACAAAACGCCATTGAAAAGCCTGTTGGTTGATATGAAGAATGAAGTTACGAATTGGGAAAAAACCAAGGAAACAGATGTTGACGGTAACTTTAAGGTTTATCAGCAGTGTTTTTCTAACGATGTGTTTGTGTCAGTTAAGCCGAAGGCTTCTCATCCTTTGATACTTACAAACTCCAATGCAGTCCCAATAAATTACCAACCTTGGAATGGACTAACAACATTTGATATCACTGAAATTCAAAAGCATGTTTTAGGAATAGATGCTCTTGAACTCCCTTATAACTGGATTGCAGCAGATGTTAACAATAGTGGGAGTATTACGACTTTTGATATTGTACAAATCAGAAAAATAATACTTGGGTTACAAACGGATTTTACAGCAGGGACATATAGATTTGTTCCAGAACACTATATGAGTAATAGCTCATTTGCGTCGAATTTTGAAGCAAATCCATTTACAGCAAGCTACAATGGCCTTACATACCCAACCTACCTGGATTCCGAATTATTACTGGATATGGATGATGCCGCTGTGGCAGAAGAAGAAACATGGTCGTATGTCGCTGTCAAGGTTGGCGACGTTAACTGTAATATGTTTATAGATCAATTAGGAGGTGGTGGTGATGCAGGACTTGTCAATACAGTTCAAGGCTCAGGTCCTTGCCTTTCCGTCGACGACGTACTAACAGTTGAAGTGGATGCATCAAATATTGAAGATGAAATATCCTCTTACCAGTTAGGCTTGTCATATGATATAGAAAAATTATCGTATTTGGGCGTTGCTTCCGGTGATATACCTGATTTTAAATTTGATAATTTTGTTGCAAAAGACGGTAAAATTCGTACACTGTGGTATAAAGATGATGCCAGTGGTGAGACTCTCGACATTCCTAAAACTTTATTTAAGTTGCATTTTAAAGTCAAAAAAGCATTATGTGATGTTAATGATGCAGTTCTTATAGATGATGATATCCTTACAAATGTTTTTTATGGCAAAAAATCGGGGAGCAGTGCCACAGCTGATTTGACATTTAACTGGGCCAAAAATGTAGAAAGTCCAAAAGGCAGGGTGAATTCTATCTACCCTAACCCGGCTACAAGCGGAATTTCATTTGGTTTGCATTTAGATCAGGCTGCAACTGTGAAGATTGGGGTTTCAGACTTCCAGGGCAATTCGCTTTCACACGAATACCAATATTCAGCCGGCGACCATACTTACACATTTACTAGTATTTCTTCACTTTCCCCCGGACCGCTCAACTACACGGTGAAGATGGATAACTTTACTTATTCCGGTATTGTGATCAAATCCCCTAATTAACCCTTTTCACTTATTGCCCCTGCTTTTTGATATGCGTCAAGAAGCAGGGGTCTTTATTTTTATTCACATGAAAAGATACATTTTTACGCTCTGGTTCCTGACTGCGCATCTATCCCTTTTTTCCCAACAAATCCGGTATGTTAAAGCCGACGCTTCCGGCGCTAATTCCGGCGCCAGTTGGCAGGATGCCTTTACCAACCTCCAATCGGCTCTGCAAACAGCAAACTATGGCGATGATATTTGGGTGGCTGCGGGTACATACAAACCTGCACAGGGCGATGATCGCACGGCTACTTTTGATCTGCCTGTGGGCGTGCGCCTGGCGGGCGGATTTGCAGGGACGGAAATAATGTTTGGCGAGCGAAACTGGGAGAATAACATTACGATACTTAGTGGGGATATTGGGAGCCTCGGCGTATGGGAGGACAACAGTTATCATGTAGTAAGGATATATGGTGGCGATAGTTTAACTGTATTGGATGGATTCAACATTATGCACGGGAGGGCCGGCACTTTTAATGACCCGACACCACAGGGTTATGGCGGCGGGGTTTTGGTTTGGGCGGATGGGCTCCGGCCTGTATCCATACCACTGATTCAGAACTGCACTTTGGAAATGAATTACGCAACTTCGGGCGGCGCTATTGCATGTGTGAGTCAGTACGATGAACATACACCTGCGCCTGATATAAAAAACTGTCTTTTTCTCTCCAATCGGGGCGAGTATCAAGGGGGGAGTTTTTGCAAAAGAGGAAAATGCCTGGATGGTCGTCCGTTCAAAATAGAAAACTGTGAATTCAGACGAAACTATTGTGTACAATATGGAGGCGCTATGACAATCGCATTAGCAGTGGGCGTTGTGCAGCTAACAGGTTGTTCTTTTGTATCGGACAGCACACAGTTTGAAGGCGGAGCTATATTCTTAGAATCTACTCAAAACATTCGTTATGAAATTGATAGTTGTTTGTTTTACTCCAATACAACTGTTGTAGGAAATGGGGGCGCAATCAGCCACGTTCAAGATAATGATTCTGCAACAATTATCATCAATAAAACAATTTTTTCTAATAATCGTGCAAAATTTAATAACGGAGGCGCATTTTGCTCAGGTTCTTATGGTGTAAAGCACACCATTATTATTAATGACACCCGCTTTGAAAATAACTACACTTTAAACGGTGGTTCCGGTATATATGTGCAAGGTAGCGGATACTCTAATGTTCAGATCAAAATTAACCGCTGTTTCTTTTTAAAAAATCTCTACACCAATTCACTAACCGGCGGCGGGGCATTTTTTTATCGATCAAATGGCACACAATTCGTACGAAACCACAATTTGATTACCAACTCAATATTTGCTTACAACGATGGGGCTATTGTATCTTTTGGAGATGAGCCTGGTATTAGCGAAACCGACATAGTCAATTGCACTTTTTTAAATAACGGGTTTGTCCCTTTTATCAAATACTGGTCGCCTGATTTCAATACTACGGATTACTACCAGAAAATGCGTATGCTAAATTCTGTGATATGGGAGGAAGAAACGCCGGGGCCGCAACGCCTTTTTTACAACAACGACCCATCGAATTTTAATGTCCATGACTATGTAATGGAGCACAGCCTTATCAACCTGCCAACATGCGAGTATGCTGGTGTAGATCCCTGCGGAACGGGCATGTTGTATGAAATATCGCCGCAATTTGCTTCCAGCGATCCCATGATGCCGGATTTGTCGGTTTCCTCGGGTTCTCCGGTCATCAACAAGGGCAGCAATGCAATAGTAGATACCTTTGGAATCTTATATGACTATCTGGGTAACCCGCGCATACGACAGGACACTGTTGATCTTGGGGCTTATGAAACGGATACTTCCAGCGGCATTTCAGAGCCTTTTTTTGAAAAGGAATCTTTTCTGTTGCAGGCAATGCCTAACTCACTTGCAGTTGGTCAGTCTATCAGTGTGCGCCTGCTGAACCTGAGTAATGAAAAAAACTTTGTGATCCGCTTGATGGGTATCGACGGGCGGGAGCGCTATCGGCAAATACTTGAATGTGTTGCATCGCAATTGCCTGCTTTGTATACTATTCCGACTATTGACTTGCCTGCCGGTATGTATTGGCTCTCTGTGGGAAATAGCAACGGCAGGTTAAAAACAGAAAAAATAGTACTTGTGGATTAACTATGTTTCGCATTACCTGTAATTCAATATCTGATCCCCCAAAAAGGTGGCTCCTCTTCCTCCTTTTTTTGATCCATATGTTTTTTCAGCAAGGCCAGGTATTCCGCTTCGCTGATCTTTTTGGCTTTTAGTTTTTTGGGCAAATCCAGTTCGGTCGTGATTTTTTTTAGGTCGATTTTGTCGGCGCTGACCAGCATGCCGCCGTCGTTGACATCCACTTCGAGGATCAGACCGGGCAGCCCGTAAAAACGCTCCGGGCCGGCGCTGATCGGAATATCCATGGCAAACCAGGCAATCACTTTTTGTTGTTTGAGGGTATCCGTCCAGGATGCTTTCATGCAGATATGGCCCGCCACTTCTTTCAGGTCGTTGAGGATTTTCCATTCGGGTGCGCGCAGGCTATCCTCTACGATATATGTTTTTCCAAAAATCTGCACCACATCCTGCATGGTATTGGCTGCATAGTCGTGTTTGACCATAAACACTTCCTTGCGCCAGGAGTAACCCTCGTCGTCCGGTTCTGCTTTCTCTTCCGAGTCCTCGTATTTCGTAACCGTTGGGGTGATGTACATGTTTGCAAACATTTTCCATTCGGAACGATTGCCCCACATGTAGGCGATGCGTTCGCGTTGTTGCTTGCTGATGTAATCCACTGCGGCCATTTTTTTCGACCAGTTGTGGGTGACGAGGTAGCGGATGGTGCCTTCGATTTCTTGTGCCTGCACACCCGCCGAGGCGAGTAACAAGGCTATGACGATTATACGTTGTTTCATAGTGAGTTTATGATTAGTGTTTTAGTGTTTTGGTGTTTTGGTGTTTTGGAGGTGCTTTGCTTTCGGCATTTTCAGTTTTTTGGGGCAGTGCACCCACTAAAACACAAAAACACCAAAACACAAAAACACGTAAAAAATCACCACCACTGGTTTTTGTTGATTTTGTTTTCATATCCACGCATGTTGTAACTCGCGCTCAACATAAAATAGCGGGCAAGTGTGCCGGCGATATTTCGGATCACATAGTTCTGCGTGGCATTCTGCGTGATGCTGACGCGGCGGTTGAAAATATCGAATGCTGCGAAGCGCATTTCCAGGCGGTTTTGTTTGCCCAGAATCCTGCGCACGGAAGCGTTCCAGGTGGGGATATCCTGGTTGAAATTAAAACGGTCGTTGCGGTAAACGGCGTAATTGAAATTGCTTTCAAAAAAGGATTTAGACAAAAACTGCCATTTTACCGAAGCGTCCACATTGTAGTTTTTGATCTGCTGGTTTTGTTCTTCCTGGATCGAATAGGAGATGTTGTTTAAGCGCAGACCGGCGTTTAGGCCGAAAATCAACTTCTGTGTCGGTGTGGCATTGAAACCCACGCGGATGTTAAAACCTTTATTGAACGTTTCATTTTCAATACTATTTACCTGCGACAGCGACTTGCCCAGGTTCGCATCGCCGTTGATATTCATTGTCAATTTGGTTTTTACAATCGGGAAATTCGACCACAGGTAGAGGTTGAAATTGTTGCCGCCGGAAACATTGTCCGGCCGGGTGGTGGTACGAACCCCGATGCTGTCGATGACTTCGATGGTTTGGTTGTACACAATCTGATCGTCGTACAGGTTAAGTCCGGCGCCGATTCCGACATTGCTCAGCGAAGCGGGGTTCCAGTAGTTGAGGTTCAGGCCCATACTGTGCGAGCGCTGCGGGCCGAGGTTGGGATTGCCTTCAATCCGATACGCCGGGTTGTTGACATTGTGTATGGGCTGTAGGTCGCTGAGCTGCGGCTCGTTGATCTCATAATTGTAGTTGGCGCCCAGCCAAAGGTTGAAAGGGGTTTCGTAATTGATATCGAAGTTGGGCGTGTAATTCAAAAAACTGCGTTGAATCGGATCGGTTAACAGCGGCATATCACGGTCGATGGAATATGCGCCATCGAGTTGCAGGTTTTGCGCAGCCAGGCCCGCCGTAGCGTTTAACCCGTTGTTGGAATAGCGGATACTGGAACCTAAACGATTGTACAACACCGTGTTATCATAAAAAACGCTGAGGTCATTAATCCGTTCGTTGTTCAGTTCGGGGTCGACGACCTGCCTGTTCACCTTGTTGTTGGAGCGGGCAAAATTGTAAAAAGTTTCCCAGAACCATTTTTTGGAAAGCGGTTCGGTAAAGAGCAGGCTCGATTTGAGTTGCTGCCCGGTGTTGTCGTTTACATTGAGTTGCCGGATCTGTTCAGTGATCGTAGTTGCCCGGAAAAAACGGTTGAGGGAAAAGAGGTTCTCTGTGCCATCGGATTTGCTGCCGTTGTAACCGGCGCTGACAGCAACCGAGCGCCCTTTTTTCTTAAAACGGTGCCGGAAAATACCCGAACCGGATAAGCGCCAGGAGTCGAACAGGTTGTCGTTGTTGATGTCCAGGCTATTGGAAGGCAGGTCGTTGTTATCCGTGAAATACTGGGCCTGGTTGTATCGGGCGTCATTGTGACTAAATCGCGTATTTGCTTTGATAATCAATACGTTATTCGAATCAATTTCCTGTTCGAATCTGCTTGAAATGCTGTGGTTGCTCCTGAAATCGAGCCTCGAGGAAGTGTCGGTATTGGAAAAAGTACTGTCCTGCAAAAAAGTTTGCCGGAAGGCGGACTGGTCGAGCGTGAGTTCCGTCTGGTTGTAAAAGTAACTGCTGTTGAACTTCGTCTTTTTGTTGTCGAAATTGTAGTTGGCGCCGCCGCCGAAATTTTCGGTAAAACCCCGGCCGTCAAAATTATTAAAAGGCACGTCACTGTCTTCGCCGCCGAAGTAATAATTGCGGTTACCTCCGAATCCAAAATCGCCGTTATCGTAGTCGTTGAACGTGTTCTGCCCTTTAAATTCACCGTAGTCCTCCCAGTTGACACCGGTCTGGTTGATGTTGTTGGCGTAGGCAATAATGGAAAACTGTTCTTTGGTATTGAAGCGATTGTAGTTCCCGCGCGATGCCCAGCGTTCCTCGGTACCTACGGCGCCTGTGATCTTCCCGAAAGCGCCTTTTTTATATTCCTCTTTTAATTCGAGGTTCATGGCTTTTTGATCCTTGCCGTCGTCCACGCCGGTCAGTTTGCTTTGTTCGGATGCTTCGTTGTACACCTGAACTTTGGAAATCGTCTCTGCGCCCAGGTTTTTGGTAGCGGCCTTGGGGTCGTCGCCGAAAAACGTTTTGCCATCCACATACACCCTTTTTACATCCTTTCCCTGGGCGCTGATATTGCCGTCGGCATCCACATTGATGCCCGGCAGCCGGCGCAGCATATCTTCCACCGTAGAGCCCGGCGGCACCTTGAAGGAAGAAGCGTCGTACTCGATAGTATCGCCTCGGATGCTCAGTGTGGCTTTGGCGGCTCTCACCACTACTTCCATCAATTCGTTGGTAATGGGTTTTATTCTGATGGTACCCACATCGTTGGTTTCGGTTGCAGATGCCGGCAAATGTTGTTGCAAGGGCAGGTAACCGACATAAGATACCTTGAGCAGGTAGGGTACGTTTTTTACATTTTTAAACGAAAAGGCGCCGTTGTTGTCGCCGCGCGTAAAATTGACCAGCGTCGAGTCGGAAGGATTCAGCAACATGACCGTCGGGAGCGGCGTTTCGTCGCCGGATGTGTCAATAACAGCACCTTTAATAGTGACCCTGGAAGGATTTTGGGCGGAAAGTGCTGTGCAGAGGAATAGCAGGGCGAGTAGCCAGGCGTGTTTATTCATGAAGGTTTGTGTTTATGGACTTGTAGTTAACTGTATGAATATCAATTGTATATCGAAATAAACAATCGGGTAGGGTAGTCCTGTAACTGATTAAACCGGTGAAATATGCCTGGGATCGGAAAGCGCTGCAGATTAAAATTAGACATACAAACGACAATGCGGAGTTACAGATGTTGCAAGGGTGAATTTTAACAAGGTGCTTACAGACAACAAAGGTATGGGCAGGTCAGGCACAGCCCTCCTTTATCATGTAAAACCATGTAATGGATTTGTAAAAGAATAAAAACCAAGTACCGGATTAATATTAGTTTTGGTTATCTTTCATACAAATGCTTGATTATCAAGCCGGATAACTGAAAACTAATAACGGATAACTACTTACCTCAGCAAGGTGACATCTCCATGCCTTTTTTCCTCCTGGCCATTCGGCAGCCGGATCAGCATTTGAAAAACATACACATCAGAAGGCGCGATTTCTCCTTCAAACGTGCCGTCCCAGCCATTTGGTGAATTGCCTTCATAGACCAATTCACCCCAGCGCGACCAAATAGACAAGTTGAGCAGTGTGCCTGCGTACAGCACCGGCCTGAACCGGTCATTGTTCTGGTCGGCGTTTGGAGTAAACGCATTGGGCACTTCAAAAAGTTGGTCGTAGACCGTAACGTACAGCGTATCGATAATGCTGCAATCATTGATGGAAGCAGTAACCACATAAGCGGTGCTATCGGTGGGTTGCAGCGTAACAGGGTTTCCCGAAATACTGGAACCTCCCGCAGACCATTGTACCTGGAGATCAGGGTGGTCGGAACCAACGGAGAATTGAGCGCCGGTTCCGGTTATGATTACCGTATCATTTGGGAAATGTGCGGTAAACTGGACAGGTGGCGGAACGGTAAAACTAAGGGTTTGCTGGCATGCATTGGCATCCTGCACCGTTACGCTGTAATTGCCTGCAACAAGGCCGGTTACCGTGGCGCTGTCGGCCCCGTTGCTCCAATTGTAGGTCAGCGGTGCGGTGGCGCCCGTCACCGAGATAGAAGCGCTGGCGCCGGGATCATCCTGGCATCCGGCGCTCACATCGACAGCAAGCACCAGCGGGCAACAATCTTCCACCAGGATCACGCGGCTGGTGCTTACCGCACAACCAAGCGAAGTTTTGATACTCATGGTGATCAGTTTCTGCCCGGGTGTCTGGTACACAATTACGTGCGGGCCGGGCGTTGTTGCAAAACTGGCGGTTGCACCTTCTCCAAACGTCCAGCCCCAGTCCGTGATAATACCCAGGTCAAACGTAGATGCATCAGAAAACTGAATGCTGTCGCCGGTACATATCAGGTCGTCCGGTTGATCCGTTTCAATGGCCGCATCGGGGCCGACAAACTCGACCGTTCCGCCCCATTCCACCTGAAATCCGTCCCCACTGGAAGTGAAGTTGTTGACAATCAACGCATAAGAGTTGCCGGCCTGTACATCCAGGTACCGCAAAAAATTATTGTCATCGGGCACGAGGCAGCCTGCCGCATGCTCGATTGCCGTAGAAGCGGCATTCAACCCGGTAGGTCCCATACAGGGGCTGTTCGGGTCAAAATCGCCTGCGGCCATACAGCGTTCTACAATTTTACCGCTGCAATCACCGATGCCATTGGGCAATCTGTAAACGATGAAGTCGAGGTCGTCGCCCGGGTTATTGGGTGTCAGTTTGAATTCCAGCGTTCCATCATTGGCTGCCGTAAAGGCATACCAGGAGGAATTAAATTCGGAAAAACCGCCACCGAAGCACGGCGCATCAAACAATTCGCCGGGGTCATTGCCCGGGCCTGCAACGGCCTGAACGTTAAAAGGGGATTTGTCGCAGAGCGGTATGGCCGTCGGGCAATCGCCGGAAATATTGCCGTCAAAGAAGAAATTACGCACACAAAACTGGAAGGTCCCGGGAATGATGCCGTCTACCCTGAAAAAATATTTGTTGCCGGGAATAAGGCCGTCGACGCGCAGCTCGGTCACACCTATAAATTGAAGGTCCGTTTCACAACCCAACAGGTTCAGGGCGTCGCAGGTGCCTTCATACAATGCTACTTCCGGCGAAACCAAAGAACCGCCTGCTGTGCTGCTGTTGCCGTTTATCACGACAACCACATTGGGTT
>JADLCC010000409.1 GCA_020847425.1 Saprospiraceae bacterium | reverse complement strand
GTTATGCGAATATTTCCCAAAATTACCGGGCCATCAATTTTACGGACCTGCGTATTGCAAACCCCAATTTTGTAGTGGACAGCAATATCCGCGACGAGCGCGGTTTTACGGCCGACCTGGGTTTTCGCGGACAAAAAGACGGTTTTTTTACCTGGGAACTGACGGCGTTTTATGTGGCGTACAATGGTCGGATCGGGCAGGTATTGCGGGCCGATCAGCCGCCTTTGTACAACGACTACCGATTCCGAAGCAATATTTCCGATGCCCGGAATATCGGACTGGAGGCCTTTGCTGAAGTCAATATTTTGCGCCTGTTCGGGCGTAAAAATGCCGACCTGCGCTGGACCTGGTTCATCAATACGGCATTTGTCGATGCCAGGTATGTCGATACGGACGACGCTTCCGTCCGCAATAAAAAAGTGGAAATGGCGCCTCCTTTGATGTTGCGCAGCGGCACTTCCCTGCAACAGGGGTCCTGGAAAGCGGCTATACAAGCGGGTTATATCGCTTCGCATTTTTCGGATGCTACCAATGCTGAACGCACATCCACTGCTGTAGAAGGCCGGATTCCGTCGTATTGGGTGGCCGATCTTTCGCTGTCCTACCACTGGCGCTGGTTGCAATTGGAGGGCAGTTGCAACAACCTGTTCGACACGCGGTATTTTACCCGGCGGGCGGAGAGTTATCCCGGGCCGGGGATCATTCCATCAGATGGGAGAGGGATGTATGTGACGCTGGGTGTGCGGATATGATTGAACGGATATAAATGGAACACGGATTTAACGGATTAGACACGGATTTATAGTAAATCCTTTTAATCCGTGTCTAATCCGTTAAATCCGTGTTCCATTTATATCCGTTCAATCATGGCCCAAAAAGAACCCGTTCCCCCATTTTTCCTTCCAGCAACCGGTCTTCGTGCCAGGCCAAATGCCCGCTCACGATAGTACTCAATACTTTTCCCCTGAAACGTTGCCCTTCGAACGGCGACCAGCCGCACTGATACAGGATGTTTTCCTTTTGCACCCTCCATTCGTGGTCGATATCGACGATGGAAAGATCGGCCCAGCAGCCTTCATCGAGAAAACCTCGTTCGGAAATACGGAAAGCCACAGCCGGCGCGTGGCACATTTTTTCAACAATACGCTCCAGGCTGATTTGTCCGGCGTGGTAAAAACCGAGCATAACATTCAACGTGTGTTGCACCAGCGGTAGTCCCGAAGGAGCCTGCAAGTACGGCTGGTCTTTTTCGGCACGCGTATGCGGCGCATGGTCAGTGGCGACCACATCCAGGCGGTTATCGAGTAGGGCAGGCAATAAGGCGTCGCGATGCTCCCGGCCTTTGATCGCTGGATTGCATTTGATGTCGTTGCCGAGGCGGGCGTAGTCATCGGCGCTGAAATACAGGTGGTGCACGCAAACCTCAGCGGTGATGCGTTTTTGCTCCAGCGGCAGGGTGTTATCAAACAAATCCAGTTCGTCTCTGGTGCTGATATGCAAAATATGCAGGCGTGTTCCGTGGCGTTTGGCCATATCGACAGCCAGGCTGGAAGAGCGCAGGCAGGCTTCTACATCACGGATTTTTGGGTGAAATTCGGCGCTCAATGTATCGCCATATTCTGCCTTGAAACGCGCCAGGTTGCGCTGAACCGTGGCTTCGTCTTCGCAGTGGGTGGCAATCAACAAGGGCGATTCGGCAAAAATGCGTTCCAACGTCGAGGGGCTGTCCACCAGCATATTCCCAGTACTGCTACCCATGAATATTTTGATGCCGCAGACATTCCGGCCATCCGTACGCAGTACTTCCTCCAGGTTGTCGTTGGTGGCGCCCATAAAAAATGAGTAGTTCGCAAGGGAGGAGCGGGCTGCTATCTGGTATTTTTCTTCCAACAATACCTGCGTCACAGTGGGCGGATTCACATTCGGCATTTCCATAAATGAAGTGACCCCACCCGCTACTGCGGCCCGGCTTTCAGAAGCAATTGTGGCTTTGTGTGTTAGTCCGGGTTCGCGAAAATGCACCTGATCGTCGATGATCCCGGGCAAAACATAATGCCCTTTGGCATCTATTTCCTTGTCTGCGTTGGCGCTGATGGAAGGCGCGATTCTGGCGATTCGGCCCTGTTCTATCAGCAAATCTGATTCAATGATGCGGCCCCGGTTGACGATTCGGGCGTTGCGGATGAGTATGCGCATGAGTGGCTTGAATGGTACGATGCAAAAGTCGGGAATATTGCGGGAAAAATGAATCCTGATGTAAGGCAATAGCCACACTACTGGACATTTTTCAACTTGGGTGAAAAACCGGTATGCTGGAACGCTGTTCCGGCATGGTCAACAGCCAAGAATTGCCGGAACAGCGTTCCAGCGTACAAAAAATGTCCAGTAGTGTGGGCAATAGCCCGTTATCTTCGCATCGGCTATCTCAAACAAGCCACACGAACTTTTCAATGAATACATTCCAACAAAAACTCGACGCATTCGGCCGTTTGCTTACCATTATGGATGAACTGCGTGAACAATGCCCCTGGGACCGCAAACAAACCATCGAAACCCTGCGCAACCTCACGATTGAAGAAACCTACGAACTGGCAGATGCGATACTGACCAACGACCTGAAAGGTGTGAAAGAAGAAGTGGGCGATATTATGCTGCACATGGTTTTTTACGCCCGCATCGCTTCCGAGCAGGGCGCTTTCGATATTGCTGACGTGCTCCATTCGATCTGCGATAAACTCGTAGCTCGCCACCCACACATCTACGGCGACATAACCGTGAAAGACGAGGCAGAAGTAAAACGCAACTGGGAACAACTCAAACTGAAAGAAGGCAAAAAGTCGCTGCTCGAAGGCGTACCGATTGGGCTCCCTGCCATGGTAAAAGCCTACCGGATGCAGGAAAAAACCAAACAAGTGGGTTTCGAATGGGAAAATACCGAACAGGTTTGGGCGAAAGTGGAGGAAGAGATTGGCGAATTGCAAGATAACCTGAAAAACAACGCCCCGCAGGTAGACGTTGAAGAGGAATTCGGCGATGTGCTTTTTGCGTTGGTCAATTACGCCCGTTTTATCGGCGTCGACCCGGAAACGGCACTCGAACGGGTCAACCGCAAGTTCAAAGCCCGTTTCGAATATATTGAAAACCAGGCGCCTAAACCCCTGAAAGACATGACTTTGGCGGAAATGGACCTGTTGTGGAACGAAGCAAAAGTGCAGTTAAAAAAGGTTTGAAACCATGGTGCAAACAAGCGTCACACCCATCACCGTGTATACTTTCAACGGCAGTGATTCCGCTGAAAAACAGGATTTTTTGGCCAGGGAAGAACCGCTGGAAATACGCATCGAATACGGCCCTGTAACGCAACGCATCTGTAAAAACCTTTCCGTAACCATGCGTACACCAGGCGCCGACGAAGACCTGGTTCGCGGTTTTTTGTTCACCGAGGGTATTATTGGCGGCAGTGCTGATTTGCAGCAGGTACAGGCATTAGACGAAAATATCCAACTGGCGAAACTTGATCCGGATGCAGCGTTTGATCTGCAACGGCTTGAACGGCATTTTTACACCAGTTCCAGTTGCGGGGTGTGCGGAAAAACCTCCATAGATGCTGTTAAAACGAACAGCGCTTGCCCTACGCCCAACACAAAAACGCTGATCATCGACCCGCAGGTGATTTACACGTTACCTGAAACCTTGCGACATGCCCAGGACACTTTTACCCTGACAGGCGGCTTACATGCGGCAGCGCTTTTTGACCTTGCAGGTCGTTTAATCGCAGTTCGAGAGGATGTGGGCAGGCACAATGCACTGGATAAACTGATCGGCCATTTTCTGCAAAACCAAACTGTACCGTTACAGGAAAGTATGCTGCTGCTCAGCGGCCGGGCGAGTTTTGAACTGCTGCAAAAAGCGGCCATGGCCGGTATCCGGGTGGTGTGTGCCGTAGGCGCTCCTTCCAGTCTGGCAGTGGCAACAGCGCAGTCATTCGGTATTGCACTCATCGGTTTTTTGAGGGGAGAACGGTTTAATTTGTACACAAAACCTGATTTTTTGTCGTTTAAACATTGACAATCAGTTTTTTATGAAAATTCGCATCAAAGGGAATTCCATACGATACCGGGTTACCCAATCCGAAGTTGCGCTGCTGGCCGAAACAGGTTTATTGCTGGAAAAAACCTGTTTCGGTCCGGGTGCGGAGCAGCAGTTTTCCTATGCCCTGGAAACGCGCGATGACATCGACCATTTACATGCGGCATTTCAGCACAACCGGATTACCATGTTTGTCCCGGCGCAGGCAGCCAAAATCTGGCCGAATGAAGAACGCATCGGATTTGAACAAACCATACAGGTAACCCCGGACACCAATTTATTTTTACTGCTGGAAAAAGACTTTGTGTGCCTCGATAAAACCGATGAAGACCAGTCTGACAACTATCCACATCCGCATGAAGAACAAAAAGATGGATCCAAACGAGGTTTCTGCTGAAAACCCGGAAACGTTCACCGGTATCCGGCGACATACCCCACCCACAAAAGCGGGCGGTTTGCCTGCGGTGTGGAGCAGCCTCAAACACGTGTTCGGCGCCATGGACGTTCCGCGCGGCCTGAAAGCCTTGGGCAAACTCAATCAAAAAGACGGCCACGATTGTCCCGGATGCGCCTGGCCCGACCCGGATGACGAACGTTCGGGAATAGCCGAATACTGTGAAAACGGCGCAAAAGCCATTGCCGAAGAAGCGACGACTAAAAAACTGGATGCCGACTTTTTTGCAAGTAACGCTGTAGCCGACCTTGCACAATTATCTGATTTTGAAATAGGCAAAAAAGGTCGCTTGGCTCAGCCCATGTACCTCCCAACCGGCGCAACGCATTATCAGCCGATTACCTGGGAAGGCGCTTTTGCAAAAATTGCCGAACACCTCAACCGGCTGCAATCTCCGGACGAAGCTATTTTTTATACTTCCGGGCGCACCAGCAACGAAGCAGCCTTTTTGTACCAGTTGTTTGTGCGCAAATTTGGCACCAATAACCTGCCCGATTGCAGCAATATGTGCCACGAATCCAGCGGAGTAGCCCTGGGGGAGTCCCTGGGTATCGGAAAAGGCTCCGTCACGCTGGAAGATTTTTATGAAGCAGAAGTTATTGTCATTTTAGGCCAAAACCCGGGTACCAATCACCCGCGTATGCTGACTGCCTTGCAAAAAGCCAAGGAAAACGGCGCTAAAATCATTTCGGTAAATCCCTTGAAAGAAACCGGACTGCTGGGTTTCAGCCACCCGCAACAACTAAAGGGCATTTTGGGTGTAGCCACCGAACTTACCGACGTGTACTTGCAGGTAAAAATCAATGGCGACATGGCATTGCTCAAGGCCCTGGCGATCCTGATGCTGGAAGCGGAAGAGAAAAATCCCGGATCTGTGTTCGATCAGGACTTTATCCGGGAGCGCACCAGCGGAATTGAACCATACCTGCAAGGCCTTAAACAATACAACCTGGATGATCTGGCACTGGAATGCGGCGTCCCGCTGCCACAAATCACAGCGGCTGCAGAACTCCTCATCTGCCACAAAAAAATAATCGCCTGCTGGGCTATGGGACTCACCCAGCACAAAAATGCCGTAGATACGATCAAAGAGATCGTGAATATTTTACTCCTGAAAGGCAGCATCGGCAAACCCGGCGCAGGCACCTGCCCGGTACGCGGACACAGCAATGTGCAGGGCGACCGCACCATGGGTATTTATGAAAAACCGCCGCAGGTATTTTTGGACCGCCTGGAAAAAACTTTCTCCTTCCGTCCGCCGCAAAACGCAGGTTACGATGTCGTCGACAGCATCCATGCCATGCACGCAGGGAAAGCCAGGGTTTTCATTGCTATGGGTGGTAATTTTCTGTCCGCCACACCCGACACCTTGTATACCGCAGCAGCATTGCGCAATTGCGACCTGACTGTGCAGGTTTCCACAAAACTCAACCGCAGCCACCTGGTTCACGGCAAGGAGGCCATTATTCTGCCCTGCCTCGGCCGCACCGATCGGGATCTGATCGATGGTGAAAACCAGTTTGTATCCGTTGAAAATTCGATGGGGATTGTACACAGCTCGCGGGGCAACCTGACACCTGTTTCTAAAGATTTGCTGTCCGAACCCACCATCGTTTGCCGTCTGGCCAAAGCCGTTTTCGGCGAAAAATCCGGTATCGACTGGGACCGTTATGCGCAACACTACGACAACATCAGGACAGCAATTGAACAAACAATACCCGGTTTTGAAGATTATAACCGCCGGATTCGCGAGCCAGGAGGTTTTTATTTGCCGAATGCCGTGCGATTGGGGAAATTTAATACCTGGAATGGCAAGGCCAATTTTAACCTGGCGGGTGTGCCTGAAATCAAACTGGCGCCGGATGAATTTATAATGATGACCATCCGCAGCCACGACCAGTTCAATACCACTATTTACGGACTGGACGACCGCTACAGGGGTATATTAAACGAACGCCGGGTCATTCTGATGAATCCTTTCGATATGTCCAAAGCCGGTCTGACAGATGGGGGAGTGGTGGATTTATTCAATTACCACGATGGGGTAGAGCG
>JADLCC010000408.1 GCA_020847425.1 Saprospiraceae bacterium | reverse complement strand
GAAAACGGATCGCCGTAGGGGTCGCCGTACAATTGACCGAAAAAATGATCGAGCGACATTTCCCCCAGTGCAAAAAGCAGGGTTTGGTCCCGGTAATAACCGGATCGGAAATCCCCTTTGCGCCAGGCTTTCGCCATGGCAACCTGGGCGACTTCTTTTCCGTCACCGATGATACCGAAGTTGGCTTTGCCCATCAAAACTTCCCGGCGGGCGACCACACTTGCTTCGCGACTGATGCAACAGATGCGAAAATCGTGCAATACTTCCTTTCGATATGCTTCGTTGGAGGAGCCAGGCTGTTTTTTGTGGCGGGACGAGGTGGTGGTTGCGACCATACTTATGTTGTAAAAGTTGGCAATATTTCGACAGGTTATATTTGAAAAGGCGAGCAAAAGTAAAGCAATTTTTAGCGTTTGAATATACTTGCCAGCCTACAAATGGAATTTATCGCAAGGAAAAGGCCACTATAGTTTTACTATCAAACAGTCGAATTTCAGGCATTGAAAAGCCTTTTCAAAAATAACTGTGAGTGTAATCAACGTATCAAAATATTAAATTTTTGAAAACACCTCTTTTCCAATGTTTTTTTTGACCTAATTTTGCCCCCCGAAAGACCCATAGTTATTCTCAAACACACCGTAATTTTTAACCTGACAATTATGAACGAGCCTAAAGTAAGGTATAGTGATGAAGATCTTCAGGAATTCAAAGTTCTGATCGAAAGCAAATTGGCCCAGGCGCAGGAAGAATTGAATACCACGCAACAGCAGATTGCCGATCTCAATGAGAACGGTTTCAATCAGCAGGGTGGCGACTGGTACGACGATTCCACGACCCATACTGACCTGGAAATGTTGCAGCGTATGATGGTACGCCAACAGCGCTATGTGCAGGATTTGAGAAATGCACTGCTCCGTATCCACAACAAGACATATGGCATTTGCAGCGTAACGGGCGTTTTGATTGACAAGAGTCGACTTCGCCTGGTTCCGCATGCCACCAAAAGTATAGACGGCAAAAACCTGGCGAACTCCGGTAAGGAATTTTCCAGCGATAATACCGGTGACTTCTTCACAACCGGCACCGAAGACAGCGAACGCCCCAGCGGCAAACCTATTGGCGACAAAGTTCGCCTGCCCGGCAAACGTACGACTCCCCCAAGCGGCGACGATTGGGAAATCGACAATGAAACACTGGAAGATACCAGTTATGAAAGACGTAAATTTGAAGACGACGAAGAATAGTTAATACTGTTGAGGGTTGAGCAAGTTGAAGGGTTGAGGGTGACTGCTCCAGATCTTTTCACAGTTAGTTGCACTTAATACCTCGCCGGATGATCCCGAATTTCTCCTGTCTGGAAAAATTCGGGATTTTTTATGCCACTTTTTCATCTGTATGAGGAGCTTGTAGGATTTTGTCTTTATCATTGTTTCAGCAAATGCGCAATTCAAAATGCTCCTTCCAATTCATACCACACCATTCACCTCGTTTTTTTTGCGTCCGCTTGTCCTGGCCGGGCTATTGTGTGTAGCAACACACCATGTTTTGGCGCAAACTGACGATCCGGTCACCGCTGAATTGCTGGAGAACTTTTTCCGCGACAACGAAACGGCTTCTGAATCAGACGCGTTGCAGTTCCTTGAAAATCTGGAGAACTGGCGCAACAAACCGCTCAACCTCAACACCATCAGCAAGGAAGACCTGCTTTCCATGCACTTGCTGAACAACCTGCAGATTGAAAATTTTCTCGCATACAGGACCCAATTCGGCCCTTTTCTGAATGAATACGAATTGCAGGCGGTTCCCGGCTGGGAACTGACCGATATCCGGCGGATGCTCAATTTTGCACGCATTCGCAGCGGACTGGAAACGCGCAATACCAATATCCTGGAAGGATTTTACAAAGGCGACAATGAAGCGTTATTCCGCTGGGGCGCCCCACAGCCACCCAATTATTACACCGACGACATCGAGGGACGACCTTACAACTGGGCTTTGCGCTACCGGCACACGTATGATAACCGACTGCGTTTTGGGTTTACGGCTGAAAACGACCCGGGCGAAGCGCTTTTTTTCGGCAGCAACCGGAACGGATTCGATTTTTACAGCGCCCACCTTTTTATTCAAAACCTCAACAATACGGTTAAAACGGTCGCTTTGGGCGATTTCTCGGCGCGATTCGGCCAGGGCGTGTTGCTGCAAACAGGTTTCTCGCCCGGCAAATCGGCGGAAACGGTATCGGTTACACGCGGCGGACGAAAACTAAACGCTTACGGCGCTTTTGGCGAAGCGTTTTTTTTCCGGGGCGCCGCCACCACCATTGCGCTGAATAAAGTGGTGGAAGTCACCGCATTGTACTCCGACCGCCGCCGCGACGGGAATGTGGTAGCACCTGATTTGGGTGACCTGGAAGCGGCGGAAGTTGAATTTTCTTCCCTGCAAACTTCCGGGCTTCACCGTACAAGCGCTGAAATCCTGGATGAAAAGGCACTCCGCGAGCGCGTAGCAGGCATTTCAACGGCATTTAACTGGAAAAACGGCCAGATCACGGCCAATGGACTTTACATCAATTACGATAAACCCTGGGCGCCGCTCACTACCGCTTACCGCCGGTATGTTTTTCAGGGCAAAACGCTGACCGGCGCCAGCCTGGATTACAACTGGCGTTACCGCAACTGGCTGCTGTTCGGGGAAACGGCCCGCAGCGATAATGGCGGCATCGCGGCCGTAAATGGCTTGCTGCTTTCTCCCGATCAGCACATTACCCTGACTGCCGTTCACCGTTCGCTGGGCAAAGATTATCAATCCGTTTATGGAGCGCCATTTGCCGAAGTATCCCGAGCGGCGAACGAGCAGGGGCTGTACCTCGGCGCCGATATTCGCTACATCCGGCGCTGGCAAATCAATGTGTATGCCGATGTCTGGCGGCATCCCTGGCTGAGGTATGGCGTAAGTGCGCCGTCGCGGGGGCGAGAATTTCTGGCCCGGGTTATCTGGACCAAAAGCAGAACGTTTTCCGCTTATGCGCTGTGGCAGTCGGAAACCAAAGAGCGCGACAGTGATGTGGAAGGTATTTTTGGGCTGGTGGAAAACCGGCGCGACCGGCTCCGGTTGCATGCTTCGTACAAAGTCAGTCCGGGTGTAGAATTGCGCAGTCGCATCGAATGGACAACTTTTTCGGTGCAGGATGGTCCCCGCAATTATGGGTTTATTGCTTACCAGGAAGCGGCCATCAAACCTTTGAGTTTTCCGCTTACGGCCACCGTTAGGTATGCGGTGTATGACACGGATAATTACGATACCCGTGTTTTTGCATTTGAAACGGACCTTTTTTCGGCTATTTCCATTCCTGCATTGTCGGGTCAGGGCGCCCGCGCCTACCTCAACCTGAGTTGGAGGGTCAATAAATGGCTACGGCTCGAAGGACGTTTTGAACAAACGAACCAGCTTCGAGCCGTAACAAGCACCGGTGCAACCGGGAAAGAAGTATTCTGGAAATTACAGGCGCGCATGCGCTGGTAATGGTTTTCAGCCAATCTACAGCCCGTTTATCGCTTCCACGCCGACAACTTCGGGGATTTTACTGCGAATGGCTTCCTGGATACCTGCATGCAAGGTCATTCCAGACATGGAGCAGGATTCGCACATACCTTTCCAGCGTATTTTAACGTGCATATCGTCTGTCAGTTCTACGAATTCCACGTCGCCGCCATCAACACGAAGGTGGGGTCGAACAGAACTCAGCGCATCTTCAATTCTATCTAGCAATTGCTGTCGGTCGGTCATTTTCTTAAATTTCGTGCAAATGTAACCACGAAATGCTGGAATTGTTGCAAAAATGTACTCCGAACCCGCTTTGAATTAAAAATCGATTCCGACCGGACAAGACCAGGTATTACTGCTTCAGTTTATGCGCCCACTTTTGCCGGAATTTTTTCACTTTCGGCGCAATTACGATGGAACAGTAACCTTGATTGGGATTGTCCTTGTAATAGTTTTGGTGGTACTTCTCGGCTTTATAAAACGGAGCGGAAGCACTGATTTCAGTGACAATTGGGTCATCCCAAATTTCTTTGGAAGCCAGTTTAACTTCTTCTGCCACAGTCTTTTGCAAATCAGAATGATAAAAAATTGCCGAACGGTACTGCGTGCCGACGTCATTGCCCTGGCGATTCAGGGTGGTTGGATCATGAACGGTAAAGAACACCTCGAGGATTTCTTTAAATGAAATAATCGCGGGATCGAAAGTGACCTGAATGACTTCCGCATGGCCCGTTGTACCCGAGCAAACTTCATTGTAGGTAGGGTTGGCATTCCGCCCCCCGGTATAACCGCTTTCCACTTTCAGGACGCCTTGCAGGTCCTGGTAAATGGCTTCGACACACCAGAAACAGCCGGCGCCGAGGGTTGCGATTTCTGTTTGTACGTCAGGGGTAGTGGCTGGAGTCGTGGATTGGGCAGTTGTAGTCGTCATTGCGGTTACTTTTTCAGGTGGTCCTGTTTTGGCTGACTGGCAGGATGCAGCGAGCAATGCCAGCAGGAAGAGTTTGTATGTCATGGTGATGAATTATATGAGCAACAAACGCAAATAGGTATACTTTGGTTTTGTGCTGCCGGCCGGGATACTTAAAGTGTTGCGGCGGCGACACTTTGACGTTGCAGGTGATAGCCATTTTCGCCTGCCAGCAATGCCATAAAACGGTTTAAAGCGAGCCACTTGGGTTCATCCAGTTGGTAACTGATGTTTTCCCGGTAATAGTTTTCCAGATCAAAACCGGGCATGGAAGGCAGTATTTTGATCAGTTCCGGCAAATGGTCCAGTCCGGAAGCCAGCGCTGCGTTGAATCGCACTACCAATTCCGGATCAAGCGGTTTGGTGCTGATCCAGGCCGCATACACGAACGGGAGCCCTGTCCAGGCTGTCCAGGCTTCGCCCAGGTCGTAAACATACGGGAAACGCCGCCCCAGGCCGATGGTCCGGTCCCCGATTATCAGCGCCGCGGTATCGCCTGTGATCTGCGTTTCAAAGCCCTCCCGGGCCGGTTCAAATTCGGGTCGGACATGCCAGTAGTGCTCGCAAAGTACCCGGGTGAGTTCTACGGAAGTCCGGGAATGAAAATCCAGCAATATCCTTTTGATATCGGAAAGCGGTTTTTCGGAAAAAATACAAACGGTTTTTACCGTACCAACAGAGCCGATACAATAATCGGAAACCAGCCAGGCTTGCGGCAATTCGGGGATGATGGCCACGGGAGTAAGTGCCAGGTCGACCTCTCCATTCAACAATTTACGGGCGCAAACAGAAGGAATATCGAGGCTCAATTCTATTTCATCGGCCATTTCACTGCGAAACAACCCGTAAATAAATGGCTTGGTATTCAGGTAACTAACGGCACTGAGCCGGATTTTTTTGTCCTGCATGATTGGATGCTGTTATCCAGGCACCGACACCTGTACTAAATGGCTGGTGTCGTTTTCCATTTCAAAAATAAACTGATCGTCCTGATAATGAACCACATAGAGGCCTGTGTTGGAATGAATGGTTCCTTCCATATCAGCCGGCCCAAGTCCTTTTAATGCTGTGATCAGGCAACGCAGCGTACGTCCGTGCGTAGCAATAAGAATTTGTTTTTCGTGGCGGGTCCTCAACCACGCTATAAACCTGTCCACACGCGCCCGGAGTTGAGCAGCCGTTTCGCCATCCGGCAGCGAAGCATCAAAATTCCCATGCTTCCAGTGGTTGATCATTTCCAGGTACAATGCCGTGCGTTCAGGTGTAGCAGGCATGCCTTCATGCGTGCCCCAACTGATTTCGTTGATATCCGGTGTTTCAATCCACGGAATATTTTTATCCAGAAAATGCCGGACTGTTTGATGTGTACGGCGCAGTTTTGAAGTCACAACCAACTGAAAATCAACTCCCTGATAGGTTTCATAAAATGCGCGCGCCTGCTCGTGGCCGGTGTCATTCAGGTCGGAATCGACGCCGCTGCCCTGCACGATATTTTTACGATTAAATTCTGTCTCTCCGTGCCGGATGATGTAGAGGGTCATGTGAGTTGTGAGTTGTGAGTTGTGAGTTGTGAGTCTTTCAGGCCTAGATTATGAAAGGATGCTAGATCCTTTTACCCATGCCGAAACTGATAACTGATAACTGATAACCAATAACTAATTCAGCACCGGCAGTTCAATATAGCCCCTGTACGCCTTATCTTCTTCAAAAACAGTATCCGTGAAATCGTTTAAGACATTATACAAAGTATCCCGTTCGATGGGTCGGCGGCCTACCCTGTGAATCATGTCCACCAGCTGTTGTGTGGTCAGTGTCGGGTTTTGTTCTTCAGAGCCGGCCATGGAATAAATTTTTGTGGTATCATCAATGGTGCCGTCCAGGTCGTCCACACCGAAAGCAAGCGACATCTGCGCGATCTGGCGACCAATCATAGGCCAGTAGGTTTTGAGGTGGTCAAAATTATCGAGGTAAATGCGGCTGATGGCATAGTTGCGCAGGTCTTCCACCGCAGTACTTTCGGCAATATGGCTCATCTGGTTGTCCTGGTTCCGGAATTTCAGCGGAATAAACGTCTGAAACCCGCCGGTTTTATCCTGTAACTGGCGCAGGCGCTCCATATGGTCGATGCGGTGGTGGAACTTTTCGATATGGCCGTACAGAATAGTGGCGT
>JADLCC010000407.1 GCA_020847425.1 Saprospiraceae bacterium | reverse complement strand
GGCAGGACTTTTGAGTTGCAAGGGTTCACAGGCTATGATACGTATGAGGAAGCGCTCAGTGCTTATCAAAAAGAATGGTACCGGCTTATTATCAAGGCTCAAAACCGCCAAAACTATGGAAAGGATGGTCCCATAAGGTTGGAGGAAGTTTATACAGCCTCTCAAGACCAATGCGATGGTGTGACAATTATTGCCCTGATTCGCAAAGCAATTACAAAGAAATGGGAAGATGATGGGGGCACAATTGACGAAATCGTCAACATGTTTGCTGAATTGGCCATGATTTTTCCTGTCATATCAGAGATACAATTCGATCAGGAAGGGAATGCCAAAATGTGTTATCGCTATGCCATGACCAATCCGGTTTTTGATAAAAGCATTGATCCAACCCATCCCACACTCGCTCAGAATACTATTTGGCAGAGCACAGAATGTTATAATTCGCCCGAAGCAGCTTTAGAAGCTTATTCAGATTTCCTGCCAATACTCGGCAATCAAAATGCCTGTCGGGTGTTTTGCACGCCCACTCACTTTTATGTGGGCATTGTGGAAATCCTGGCCGAAAGCGAATGTGAATTTATTTCGGAAGATGAGGCTTGGGGAGAATACGCTTATAATCTGGATGAGCAAGAGCGTCCGGTAGGCCTAAAAAAAGACGAGTGTGACCATTGTATCAACAAAGGCGTCCGGGAATTTTTAGCAGCCACAGAAGACCCACGCAATTGTGTCGTTTTTAAATCGGGCGATTTTTGGCGGTTTATGGTGGTATCCCCCGACTATTTTGTGGTCAAACACACTTGCCAATACAATACCCAGGAGGAGCGCAATAAATTTTATGAAGAGTGGCTGGCGGCTTTGAAGCAGCTGAATTGTGAAAATTGTTTTCCCGAAATATTAACAACACCCGGGGCCGGCGTACAAACGATTAGAATAGCCGTCACTTCCGATAAATATATCACAAGTATAGCGCCCCTTAGCGGAAGCCGTGCTGAAGAGCAGGAAATGTGGCTTTGCCAGGTCATGCAGGCATTGGTTGATGGTGAAGAAAACTGCGTTGATATCCAATCCTGTTTGACAGGCTTGGCCGTTATTAACGATGGACTTAAGTACAGTGATGTGCTTCCCATAGCGAAAAAATACCCCATTTATAAAGGCGAAACAGGTTATTGTTTCCGGCTTTACTGGCCTGCGAATGATGAAACCACACCGGCTCCGTTGCAACCCTGTGATTGTAAAGACGTAAAAATCAAGTATGCTGCCACTACCACCTGTACAGAGCCTTATCCTTTTGAAAGTGCCAATTGTTATGATTGTTTAGCGGCTGCAAAAACGGCCTTTATTGCCTTTTGTAATGGGGTTCAAAACGGAGAGTTTTCTGTTCAACTGGACGCTGAAAACGACTATGGCCCCTACTCTTTCACCTTGATCGATCCGGGTAAAGTGATTGCCCTGCATCCGCAACAATACCCTTGCCGACCCGATGTGGATGAAGCCATGGCACGCGCCAAAGCCTGCCTGAACAATGAAGGGATGCAACTGATCGAGCATATTCTTTTGCGCCCGCGCGACCAAAGGGATTGTGATTGTTTACTCCCCATCAGCCCGGACTATTGTTGCGGCATTGATTACCTTCCCTATTACGATCCAGAGGATCCCTGTTCCAAACCGGAGGATTTGATGATCCATTATCTTCCCGGCGCTGACCCTTATTCCTTCTGGGCTACGGTGGCCATGCCCGATTGGAACCCTCGTTTTCGTGGAAGCGATAAAAGGCGCTTTATGGAGCAATTGCTTTATCAGGAAGCACCCGCTTTGGTCGGCCTCAATATGCTGTGGTTGAGCCCCAAACAAATGTGCAAACTGGAAGACGCCTGGAAAGTATACCTCGAATATTTGAAATGCCCAACTGAGCAGATACTTTGCAGCGAAAAGCCCCCGGTTTGCGCCTTAGTGGATTGTATCAAAACACTTTGTTCCACCAATCCTTGCGATGCACCGGCAGATGGTGAAGGGGATTGCAATTGCCCTAAGCCTGCGTCTTCAACAACCGATGATTGTTGCGCGCTGGAAGATTACAATAAATCCATTTTTTGGGCCGAATGTCCGACTCCGCAGCGCCAAGATTCGCTCATAGACCCTAACAAGGAAATACCGGGTGTTGCACTGCTCCGTGCGGAAGCTCCGGCGGCGACTCCATCTGTGTTGGAAACCCAAAAGGTCTCTAAAACAAAAGCAACGCCGACAAAAAAAGCCAATCAGGCAAAGGCTAAAAAACTTGCTCCGGATACTGCGGCAGAAAAAACCTCCAGGATTAGAAAAAGACCGGAACAATACCGGCTGAACGCAGAGGCGATTGGGGATAAGAAATTGGAGAAAACCAAGAGTTACGAGCGCACATTGCACTTCCTGAAAAACCCACCGGGCATCGCCGGCTTCAAACAACTGACGGAGTTTATAGGGGAACATAGCCTGGGCCGGAAAGGTGGCGCGTCTGAGCTGCACTACCACACACTTTTGCAAAATGCAAGCGCTTATCTGTTCGATTTTCTGGTTTCCAACCAACCCGAAGGGCTTACGCCTGAACAAACAAAAACGTTGTCGGAGATTTTAAAAACCCTGCAGGAAAAAGGATTTTCAACGGGTGTCATTGCCTCCGACTGGAACACAAAAGACCTCGAAAATGCCGATAACAAAAAGATAATCAATCAACTGTTGAAATTAGTACGGCATGACAAATAAGCACCTCATCGGCAAACAGGTCTTGCTGTTGCACACGGACAGGCAAAAAAATGCCTTTGCCCTGCAACAGCAATTCTGCGATACCTACCGGCGCGCGATCGTGCCGGCTATGGAGCGTTTGTTCGATAGGCTCTCCGGCCCGGAGCTGTATATTCGTTTGGATAAAGTTGAAATTGACCTTTGCATAATCTCTCCAAAAGACCTGTGTTCGGATGCCCTGGCGGAACGAATCGCCGAACAATTGGAAAAATGGATTGGCGTAAACCTGGAAAACGTGCCCGGCGCTTCTGTAAAAACACAAGCCATTCACCTTTTTGAACAATGGTTGTACTGGCTCGAACACGGCACAATGCCCGAATCCGGCACAACCCCTGAAAGCGGATGGTTGGAGCATGTGCTCCAAAACCTCGGTTTAGAGCCCCATGCCGTTGAACAACTTCATGCACTACTTTCCACCCGACCTGTAGCACTGCGCCGATTGGTTTTACAACACGACAGCATGTTCCTGCAAACGCTCGTCGAACTGTTCACCGGACATAAGCAAGCAATGCTGCCCCGTTTTATAGCCTTGTTTCATACAGTACAACAGCATGCTACGGCGAAATTATCCTCCCCTCCATTTCGGCAACTTGAAATTGCCTATTGGACGGAAATAATCAAGATCACGATGCTGAAACGGGAAAAATTACCCGCTACCAGTTTGATTGCCGCAGTCCAGGCCGACGCGAGCATTGCTATGCTGCTTTCGCCTTTTGTTAAAATCATAACATCAGAGAAAGTATACAGCAATGAGCCGCTCGCACGATTGATTTTAAAACCTCGGAACAGCAGGCAACAGACGAAAACGGAAAAAGTGACAGAGAATGAACCATCGGTCAAGGTAAAAGTGGAAAAAGAACTTACCCCCGCGCCTGAAAACTGCTTTATTGAAAATGCGGGAATTGTCCTGATCCATCCTTTTCTACCACGCTTTTTTACCAAACTTGATCTTTTAGACGGCAACCATTTTAAGGACGAAAACGCCCGACACAAAGCGGTTGTTTTGCTGCACTACCTTGCTACCGGGTTACCAAGCACGCCGGACTACAACCTGGTGTTGCCCAAATTGCTGTGCGACATGCCCATTAACCTGTCGATAGACCATTATTTGACCCCCGATAAGGCGGAGCTGGAAGCCGCAGATGATATGCTGTTCGCCGCCATCGAGCACTGGGAGGTCCTGGGCAACACTTCCCCGGATGGCCTGCGCGAAGGATTCCTCCAGCGCTCCGGCAAACTCGAAATGGTGTCCGGTGCACGGCGTCTCCAGATAG
>JADLCC010000406.1 GCA_020847425.1 Saprospiraceae bacterium | reverse complement strand
GTGTGCGATATCTGGTGCGGCGACCTCAATGGCGATGGCAAAAAGGACCTGGTGATGGCAGGCAACGACGCTGCATTTATGCCGCAGTTTTCAAAACTGGACGCCAGTTTCGGGCACGTATTGTTGAATAATGGAGATGGTACATATCAACGAATGGATAACCGGGATTCCGGATTTTCCATTCGCGGCGATGTAAAATCACTCAAAGCCATACAAATCAAAGGTAAAAAGCACTTGCTGGCAACGGTGAACGGGCAGGCGCCGAGGTTGTTTGAAGTGGAAAAATAGTGTTTTGGTGTTTTAGTGTTTTGGTGTTTTAGACACTTCGTCTAATCTACTCTCGTTTGCCATTGGCGAAGCGCCAAAAACACCAAAACACTAAAACACCAAAACACACTATTTCAGCGTCCGTTCAAACAACTTAAAAATCCGCTTATACTCGTCCATCCAGGAAGTGGGCTCTACAAAACCGTGGTCTTCCATCGGATACGCTGCCAGTTCCCAATTTTCCTTTTTGAGTTCAATCAGACGCTGGCTGAGCCTGACAGCATCCTGAAAATGCACATTGACGTCGATCATCCCGTGACAGATCAGCAAATGTCCTTTTAGACCTTCAGCGTGGTAAATGGGCGAACTGCGGCGGTAAGCGATCGAGTCGGTTTGCGGTTCGTTCAGGATGTTTGCAGTATAACCATGGTTGTAAGCCGACCAGTCCGTAACCGGGCGCAAGGCAGCGCCGGACTTAAAGACATCCGGAGTTGTAAACATCGCCATCAGCGTTATAAAGCCGCCATAGGATCCGCCGTAAATTCCAATCCTTTTGGGATCGACGCCCTGATTATTAACCAACCACTCCGCTCCGTCGACATGGTCGCTCAAATCTTTGTCGCCCATGTACCGATAAATGCCAGTGCGCCAGTCGCGGCCATAACCTGCCGAGCCCCTATAATCCATGTCCAGCACGGTATATCCATTGTCTACCAGGAAGTTATGAAACATGTACTCCCTGAAATAGGTGCTCCACCAGCGGTGCGCGTTTTGGAGATAGCCTGCGCCGTGCACAAATACAACAGCCGGCTTTTTGCCATTTTTGCCCTTTCCTTCGTACAATCTGGCATAGACATTGGCGCCATCGCGGGCACGAATGGTCACAATTTTCGGTTCGCGCCAGGAATAGGATTGGAATTGCGGGCTTTGAGATTTTGTGATTTGAACAGCTTGTGCCTGCGGGTTATTATCCTGTATGAACAGTTCCCAGGGCTGTGTTGGCGTGGAATACAGGTAGGCCAGTTTGGTTTCATCTGTGGAAAGATTCACCTGGTATGCGCCTGATTTTTGCGTCAGCCGTTTCCTTTCTCCGCCGGTTACGGACATGCGGTAATAATGTTGTTCGCCCGGATGTACTTCATTGGTAGTGAGGTAAAAAAATTGTTTGTCCTTAGACAGCCGGACGTTTTGCACTTCAAATGCGCCCTTTGTCAATTGATTTTTTTGACCAGTATCTATGTCCAGTGTGTACAAGTGCGCATAACCATCGGCTTCTGACTGGAAGTAGATTTTTTGGCCTGCATCCAAAAAGCCCAAAGCAACAAAATTATTGGAGACCCATGCCTCGTCGTGCAGCCGGTCCAGGGTTTTAAAAGAATTTGTGGAGGGTTCCAATCGGAGTATCCACCGGTCTTTATTGTCGAGGCTGCGCGCCGACAAAACGGCATATTGCCCGTTTTCCGACCAGGTCAGGTTGCCGAAGTAGATTTTGCGGTTTTCGGTTTTCTTCGTTTTGGTGCTGTCTTTTGCCGTTTGGTAAACTTTCAGGTACTCCGGTTGATCCGAAATACCTTCCAGTTGCGCAGTGCTTACTTGCAGATTTGTATCGCGTTGCAGGTCATATATCCAAAATTCCTGGCTGGTTTGTATACTTCCTACCTTGGTGCGCGCCGGGATATCTTCCGTAAACCCGGATTCAGTGACATAACTGGGCACGATGGTTCGTTTTTCGTTTTTGGATGATACACTCAATCTGTAGGTCACATACCGGGCATCCGGGCTCAGTTGGATATCATCTATCCGTTTATCATCGAGAAAAATCTCTTTCGGGCGTTTGGGTTGCTCCGATTTGGCGTTTTTGTCTGCTTCCTTTTTATCAGATGCACGTTTTTCCAGTACATCAAACAAGGCCAACTGATCTTTTTTCAGCCATTTTTCCTGTTCGTTGGCTTTGGGCTCCGGTTTGGGACTTCCAGTCTGAAAATTGGTCCACTGTTTCAGTGCGCCATTGCCGATATGGAGGCTGTAGAGGTTGTTGCTTCTGGTAAACAGTACCTGCGTTTCATCTGCATTAAAAGATGCGTTGTATTCCGCTTCTGTTGTATTGGTCAGTGCCCGTTCCTGCATTGTTGCGCAATCCAATAAAAAAAGGTCGCCGTTTTTTGAATAGAGCCTTTTGCTGTGATCACGGTTGTATATGCCGTTTGCAGGCAACGATTTCCGCTGTTCTGGAGACAATTTATAGGGTTTTCCTCCTGGAATTTCTACACCATACAAGGAATCTCCCTTATTGAGTTCCGGATTCCAGTTAAAATAAACCGTTTTGCTGTCTTCAGACCAGAATATGCCCGACGGGAGCGCTCCGACAGATATTTTGGGGTCCTCCATGATTTTTTCAATGGTTAACTGGGCCTGCAAAGGGAGCAGAAATGCAATTAAAAGGGTTGTAAAAACGATTTTTTTCATGCTAAAATGCCATTAAGTAAATATGTGCCCAGTCAGAGTTATTTTTATACAAATGCTTGAGTAGTAAGCCGGATAACAAATAACTGATAACCGATAACTGCTTGAATTAATTAATCCCGCAAGTGTACGAAATTATCATCTCGCGCACCTTCAAATACCTAAAACATTGGCTGCCGGAAAACAGAAACAACTATCTTTGCTAGCATGATGAAGGATGCTAAAATACCCGTATTCACCCGAAGAATGAGTCCCTTGTTTTTTCAAAAAACCTGCACGGTTGCCTGCCTGTTATTGAGTTCTGTAATGTGTGTTACCTGCAATAAGGGCGAAAAAAAACCTGCATTGTTTCAACTCCTCCGAAAAGAAACAACCGGCCTCGATTTTGAAAATGTGCTGCATCAAAGCGGTGAATTCAATGTATTCAATTACATGTACTTCTTCAACGGCGGTGGCGTGGGCGCGGGCGATTTCAACAACGACGGACGAACTGACCTGTATTTTACCAGCAATATGGGCCCGAATAAAATGTTTCTGAATGAGGGCAATCTGAAATTCAAAGACGTAACGGAACAAGCCGGTGTGGCCGGTATGGAAGGCTGGACTTCCGGGGTTAGTATTGTGGATCTTAACAACGACGGGATGCTCGATTTGTACGTCGGGCAAATTGGCGAATACCAGAGTATCAAAGGCCGCAACCAACTGTTTATCTGCAAAGGCATTGAAAACGGCGTACCCAGGTATGAAGATGAGGCGATTTATTACAGCCTCGATTTGAAAGGTTTTTCTACCCAGGCCGCATTTTTCGATTACGACCTGGATGGTGACCTGGACATGTTCCAACTCAACCATTCTTTGCATCAAAATGGCACTTTTGGTCCAAAAAAGGCATTTGACGGCCAGTTACATCCTTTGGCAGGCGATAAATTACTGCGCAACGACAAAGGTAAATTTGTTGATGTAACAGCACAGTCTGGTATCCTCAGCACGGTAATTGGATACGGACTCGGTATCGTCACCGGCGACCTCAACAACGATGGCTACCCGGATATTTACATCGGAAATGATTTCCATGAAAACGACTATTTGTACCTCAACCAGGGCGATGGCACGTTTAAAGAATTGATCACGGAAGAAATGATGCACACCAGCCAGTTTTCCATGGGTGTCGATATGGCCGATATCAACAACGACGGATGGAGCGATGTCATTTCACTCGACATGCTGCCGGAAGACCCGTTTATCCTGAAAAGTTCGCTGGGTGAAGATAATTTCAGCCTTTATCAATACAAAATCGGCCACGGATACCATTACCAGTATGCCCGTAACAACTTGCAACTCAACAACGGCGACGGTACTTTTAGTGAAATCGGCTTGTTTGCCGGAATAGCCGCCACCGACTGGTCCTGGTCGCCGTTGTGGATGGATTTTGACAGCGATGGTTTCAAAGACTTGTTTGTAAGTAATGGAATTCCCCGTCGCATGAACGACATCGACTTTGTAAAATTCCAGGAAGACCGAGGCTTGCAACTCAAGGAAAATTCTACCCGTAGTGTGGAGGAAAAAGAACTGGAAGTGGTGGATAAAATGCCGCGGGTCAAATTGCCCAATAAACTTTTCCGCAATACGGGGAAGTTGCATTTCGATGACCTGACGGATCAAATCGGCGATGGCACTACCTCCTTTTCCAACGGCGCTGTGTATGCGGATCTGGACAACGACGGCGACCTGGATGTGGTGACCAACAACCTGGAAGACGAACCTTTTATTTACAAAAACCTGTTCAGGGAAAACAGCCCTGCAACGGCATCTTTTCTCTCTTTTCAGTTGAAAGGACAACCTGAAAACAGGAATGGCATCGGTGCTAAAGTGTTGATTTTCAAGAAAGATGGTAGCCTGCAAACAGAAGAATTTTACCCGGTGCGGGGTTATCAGTCGAGTGCGCACACCCCGCTTTTTATCGGTGTTGGAGATCCTTCTTCTATCGATTCAGTCGTGTGTATCTGGCCGGACAAAGGTTACCAGCGGGTTTCAAATTTGCAGTTCAATACAACGCAGACCCTAACATGGGTAGCCGGATTACCCGTGGCGGATTTCGCAAAAATATACCGCCGGGAAACAGCGCCTTTTGCGTTTGCAGATATTTCGGTCGGCTCAGGCCTGGCATTCAGGCACAAGGAAAACCCTTTTATCGAGTTCAACCGGGAGACACTAATCCCCAATATGGTATCGACGGAAGGTCCGGCACTTGCGGTCGGTGATGTAACCGGAGATGGACTCGAAGATGTATTTTTCGGTTCATCCAAACGCGAGCCCAGTGCCCTGTACCGGCAAATGCCCAATGGTCGTTTCGTACTTCAAACACCTGCCGCAATCTTGCAGGATAGCATTTTTGAAGACGTGGATGCCGTTTTTGCCGACCTGGAAAATGATGGCGACCTCGATTTGGTAGTAGCAGCAGGGGGCAATGAATACAGGGGGAAAGACGATGCCATGAAACAACGCGCTTACCTGAACGACGGCAAGGGGAATTTCAGTCGTACCGACCCCTTCCCCACCCTTTTCATGACCGCATCCTGTGTATTGCCCTGCGATGTAAATGGCGACGGCCTCACGGATTTTTTCTTCGGCGGAAGGGCATTGCCCTGGAATTACGGCATTACTCCCAATTCCTACCTGATGCAAAATATGGGCAACGGCCGTTTCGAGGATGTTACTTCCAGCCTTGCCCCGGGATTGTCAGATATCGGTCTGGTCAAAAACGGCACCTGGAGCGATATGGACAGCGACGGCGACCAGGACCTGCTGCTTGCCCTGGAATGGGACGTGCTGACAGTTTTTGTGAACAACCAGGGAAAACTGGAGAAAAAACCGCTAGCAAGCGGAAAAGGATGGTGGAATTTTGTGCTACCATACGATTTTGACGGCGATGGTGATGTCGACATTCTGGCTGGAAATACTGGCAAAAACAGCCGGCTCAAACCCAGTGCGACACAACCTTTGCATTTATTCACCAGTGATTTTGACGCCAACGGGCAAGTAGAACAACTATTGACCTATTACGTGAAAGACCGCGAAATCCCCTTCGCCAGTCATGAGGAATTGATCAAAGCATTGCCTGTTTTAAAGAAAAAGTACCTGCTTTCCAAAGACTTTGCGAAGGCTTCAATCGAGGAACTGCTGGGCAAAGACAACCTGGACAAGGCCGTGCTTCGGGTGGCGGATTCTTTTGAAAGTGCTTATTTTGAAAACACCGGACAGGGTTTTACCTATTCCACCCACGCCTTGCCCGATGCGCTACAGTTCAGCCCATTGATGGCGGCAGCGCTTCAGGATTTGGATGGAGATGGTAAAAAGGAAGTGATTCTGGGTGGCAATTTTTATGAGTGCAATGTAGAAATGGGGCGATATGACGCATTTTATGGGAAAGTACTGTCCATTGGGAAACAAGGACAAATGTCTGTCGCTCCTTTGGGAGACTTGCTTGTTAAAGGGCAAACCCGCCGGATTGAACCAGTGAAAATAGCAAATAAGCCCTGCCTGGTGTTTGCCAGAAACAATGCGGCGGCGATGGTCATCGAAGTGGGTGATAACCGAAAAAAGACGCCTGCAATGCCACGTTGATCATCCTGTAACTTTTCAGTATTAGCGTTCGTCTTTTTCGCATATCACTGTTTGTTCACCTTTCTATACATCATTGCTATGAAAAAAAGATTCCTCTTTCTGCCTGCATTTCTGCTGGCCGTACAACTTCTGAGTGCCCAAACGGATGCACTCAACACTTTTGTAGAACAACACAAAAACGAACCTGCCTTTTCCTTTGCTTTTATCAGTAAAGAACTTTTAGACATTACCATAAAAACGGATATGTCGGAAAAAGACTGGAAAAAGGTGCAGCAAGTAGTCAAAAATATCGGAAGTCTGCGCATTCTGGCAGCTGATAGCCTGGTAGATGGTGTTGAGTTGTACAAAGAGGTGTACAAACTGGTTCCGCAGGATGAATACAGCGAATTACTGGCGGTACGCGACGGGAAAACCTCCGTCCGGATTTGGGAAAGAGATGAAGCAGATATTGTCACCGACCTGATTTTGCTGGTGGGAGCGCCGGACGATTTCGTTCTGATTTGTTTTTCCGGAAATATTGAACTCAGTAATATCGCTGCGCTTGCTGCCCTCTTCGATGCGGAAGAAGCAGATGACCTGATCCAATCCAGCAAAAAAGCAAAAACAGATTTTAGTATTAGCCCCAATCCAAGCAACGGCGATTTCAACATCCGGTACCAGGAAAGTGGCGATGCCCCGGAAATGTTGATGCTGATTGATCAAAACGGCCGTACTGTCACCACCCTGCATCTGTCCGGGCAAGCGGAAGAACAGGTCAGCATGAACAACCTGCCCGCAGGTTTGTACTGGATGCAATTGCAAACCCGGAATGGGAAAGTGGGCGTTAAACAGGTGCAGATCGTGCGGTAACACGATTTTTTTGGTTCACACCAGCAATGTGCGGTAATCGTCCCAGCGCGCATCTTCCATTTTCATTTCCAGCAATTCAAACAGTTGCCCTTCATACAGGGCTTCCAGTTCGGCTGCGGTGCGGTTGGTGCGCAGTTCCACAATACCGCGCCGCAACTGTTCGAGGCGCCAGGCGTAAGTGCGTTCCATCTTTTCAAAAATAGCAGTGCAGGCCATGCCGTGTTCCTCGCCGCTACCCGCAACAACGGCTTCCCGAAATGCTGCCTGGTTGCGGGCGATCATTTTACCTTCATCCAGGATAAAATAGGCGGTATGTGGCCATTGTTCCGGAGGGGGTAATAATTTGGCGTACAACACCAGTTGCAGGTCTTCTCCGTTGCGTATTAATTCTTTGCGGCGGTTGGCGCCACTCCATTTCAGGTCAACAATGGCTTTCTCTTCTCCGCGTTGCAGCACCAGATCCGCTTTGCCGCGTACCGGCACGCCACCAAAAATACCTTCCAGCGGCAGTTCGGTATCCAATACTTCCCAGGCATTGTTGCGCAGCAGAGAAACAAGGTTCCACGCCGCATTTTTCACCCGGTTGAGGAATGCCTGCCTTTCCGGTTCTCGTCCGTACAACAGCAAGGTGGCGCCTTCGCGTTCCAGCAGTGTGCCCGCTTCATTGTCCACCCAGTCCTGGATACTGCGCCGGTCGAAACCGGCAAGATTTTCCTTCAGCAGTTTTTCAAAAAAACGGTGCGACAGGCTTCCGAGCAGCGTATTGTCGCCCGTTACACTGAGCAGACTGGAGGGGTACATTTTTAATTGCTGCCGGAAAAACCAGCGATGCGGGTAATAAAACAGGCTATCCAGGTTGGTGGGCGTTTCGTATGCACTGTCCAAAATGAATTCCGGGCGTCGGATCATCAAATGAGGCCGCGTCCGATGGGCCAGGCGCTGCGGGATCATAGTCCTTTCCGGGACCGAAAAAATGGCTGACAAGCGATTGCGGTCCGTTTCCTCGTCCAGTGAAAAAACCAGGTCGCGGAAAAAAGGAAAAGCCGCTTCTATATCACCCAGCAGCAAATTGGGTACTACTTCCGCGCCATCTGCCTGATCGGGCACTACCAGGATCAACTGGCGGCTGGTCTGCAATACCGGCTGCACCTGACGCAACAGGTTCAATTGCCCTTCCTGTTCGGGCGTCAATAATACAACGCCTTGTTTTTCAAGGAATTGCCTTTCGTTTATTTGCCATTTATCTGGCGCAGGTACTGTATTTTCAAACAAACAATTCCACCAGATCAGGGTATCTGCCTTTGCTGCCAATGCCCCGGACTGGTGAACATAATCGAATCTGCCCACATCCGCAGGGGCAAACTGGACGGGCGATGGCTGGTAAATAGTTCGAACAATGCGTTCCAGTTCCAGGAATGAAATCCGTTGTTCCGGTAGCGCTTCCAATAATTCCCTGATACGCCGCGCCTGTTCCGCCAGCACCAAAAAAGAGGTGTTCGTACTGCCGTTTTCTTCAAAATACTCCAGCGCCCAGTCCTGCAGGTATGCATAAATGCTAATTGCGTCGCGCTTCGGCGCAGTGCTATCGGCTTTATACCGGCGGCGGTCAAACCAGAAAGCATACTGTTTTCGCGCAGTTTCCGGCACCTCTCCTTGTTCCAGGTAACCAAAAACTGCCGCAAACCAGGTATCACTCATCAAACCTGGTTTTTCGGCCATCACACGTGCTATTTCCAGGGACAACCCGTAATCAAGCGGTTTTACAGACAATGTGGCAAATTCCATGATCTTGAACACATCGACCGGCTCCCATAAAAATGCAGGCGCCAGTTTCAGCACCTGGAGAGATGGCCTTGCCAGCGAAGTAGACAGGATACCCATATTGGGCATGCCTTCCTGCACCATGCTTTGTTCGAGCAACAGGTTCATTTCCGGGATTAAAAACACGGGCTTCATCGCGCGGTTTTCCCGTAACAACTGCGACAATACAGTAGCGGCATCACTATCCCGCCGCGCACGCAGGATCAGCAAGGAATGATCCTGCACGTCATTTATCGCCCCGGCGCCTGTTTTCTGGAGCAATAGCCTTTGCTGGAGCTGCCCTAAAACCGAATCCGGATGGGCGGAAGCGCTTGAGTGCAGTTCTTCCACCGGGATGCTCCGTTGTCTGGCCATTTTGATAAAACGCTGGATATGAGGCTTTTGCAGGGCTTCCGGCTGGTGTAAGACCAGTTTTTTAAGCGGCAAATAGCCATCCTTCATCTGTACCAATGCTGCCGCAAAACGATCTGCATATCCTAAGGCCTGTTGCAGTGTGGAAGGGTCATTGATTTTTAGCCGGTACAATTCTTCTACTGCGGAAAAACATTGGAGTCGCTCTGGCAATTCTGTACCCGATTCAAAATCCCAGCCGGCCAGCAGCAGTTCGTCGCGCCAGTTCAGCAGGGTTGCGGCGGCAGCAAAACGGTCGGCCCCGAACGAAGCCGCATAAAAAGGCATAGGTTTCAGCAATGGTTCCTGCTCGTATGCACCGAGGTGCTGCCCCATCGCCTGGCGGTACAATTCGATGCGTATGTAGTCTGTATTATCGGAATACCCGTTTATACCCAATTGGTTTTCAAACCATTGCAATAACTTTCGCGGCCCCATCCAGGTTTCACCCGCACGTGATGCAGTGAGATCAGTGTAAACGATGCCGTCGAAATCGGTTCCAAAATGCAGTATCATGTCATTGGCAAAAGTAGGCGCTTCGACCTTTTTCCCTTAGTTTTGCGCCTCATTTTCCGCAATATTTTTTTGAACACAACATGGAGAACAACGAAATAGTAAAATCGAGCGATATCACCATCCGCGTTGGACTGAATGCCGAACAGGTGCCGACAAAAATCGAATGGGGCGCCAGCGACCGCAACAACGGCGCATTGGAGGAATGTAAAGCCATCGCCATTGCCTTGTTCGACAGAGACCACCGCGACACCTTGCGTATCGACTTGTGGACCAAAGAAATGCAGGTGCTGGAAATGGACCGGTTTATGTACCAGATTTTGCGCTCGCTCAGCCAAACCTACCTGAAAGCGACGCAGAACAAAGAACTGGCGGAAGAAATGGCCAAATTTGCACACTATTTTGGCGAAAAAACGGAAATCGTACCGAAGTGATTTAAGAGGCAAAAAGGTAAAAGACAAAGGGCAAAGGGCAATGTTGGTCAGTGGGTTACAGGCGGTTTTGGCCTCATTGCTTTTTGCCTTTTGCTTTTTGAATCAATGCGTGGTCAGCGCGTGAAAAAGCCAGTTGGCTACAGCCTGTCGGTTGTTTTTGATCACCAGCCGCTGCTGATCCCAGTCGTTTTTAATATTGGCAAGTTCAATATAAACCGCCCGTTGACAGGTCGTCGCTTCCAGGGTGTGCAGGTAACGCGGCGTTACAGAGCCGTTGTATCCACGCTGCCCACGCAACTTCAGGTATTTTTCTAAAAAGGTCCGGTGGATGTGGTGCGCCAGGTCTTTACTTTCGGCGCTTTCCGGACGGTAGTAAAAAAATACGTCCGTTTTTGAATCCTGGCTGCGGGAGTCTACATGGATTTCAATGACGGTCTGATCGCGTTGTCCTGCCCGCAAATGCTTCGCAGTCAATTGATTGATCAGTTCAGTGCGCTGTTCCAGGCGTTCTTTTTGCCCTCTTGGGATGGTCAGGTTTCCCCAAACCACCTCGTCTTTATCGCAGGACAAAAAGTTATCGTCGCGGATACCATCGTTTACATCCCGCACAATCATGTACGCTGTTGCGCCATGGCTGACCAGCAACCTCAGCAGGCGCAGGGTCACATCATAGGCATATTCGTCTTCGCACAGGGTGTGTCCCGCGCGTTTGCCCTGCGCGCCCGAATCGGGCCCGCCGTGCCCGCTGATCAGGTAAAAAACCTTCCCTTTTAAACGGGAACTCGCCAACGGTGTTTTGGCATATTTCGGTCCGAAAATCGGAAAAACACGGTTGCCTTTTGCGCTAGTTTCGCCACCTGCTGCGATATCTCCTTCAGCAACCAGTTTAGCCTGGCCGGGTTTTGCAGCAGCAACAGGCGCCTCGGATTCTTCGCAATTGATTTCATGAAACGGCACCCACAGTTTTTTGCTTTCGATAAAATTGTCGCTCCGTAAGCCCTGTTTGACGGCATTTTTATTAAATGTCTCTATCCGTTTAGCGGTCTGCCAGTCCTCCAATTGCAGGGTTGTCCGGATACTTTTTCCATTGTAGGGGATCACCCAGAGCGGCAATTTATAAGTCGCGCCGCTCTTGAGGCGGTAGTCCTCCCGAAGTTTATTTATTTTAAAAAACTGGGTAATGTTGCAGGAAAAATCGGAAAGGCCGTATCGTTGCAGCAACAAGGGCACATCTTCGCCGGAACGGGCGACAACAGTCATACAATTCTTTGGCTGGAAATGGTTTTGTCCTGTCAACACTGCTCGTTGGAACACCAGGCAAAACAACGCCAACAGGATATTTCGGGTATAATTCATATGATCAGTGTGGTGTTTGGTGTTTGATGTTTCGTGTTGGGGGCGCTTTGCTCTAGGCAATAACCATATACCTGGGGCAAACTACTCCCCAACACGAAACACCACATACCAAACACGAATTCTCAGGGTGCAAAATTGAAAAAACTTTACCAATATCTTATTACATGAAGCCTTCCATCATTGCCAGAAATAAACGATACACACACCAGGTGCAGACCCTTTTGCAGGATCTTGGTGCATATACCGATGACAAACTTAATCAAAAACCTGCCGATGGAGGCTGGTCGGCCATACAAATCATGCACCACCTGATCCTGAGTGAAGAGTATTCGATGAATTATATCCGAAAAAAAATGGGCTTCGGTTCCGATTTCGCTCCGAATAACTGGTCGGCACGTTTTCGGAGTTTTTTGCTTTGGGCTTCCCTGACGTCACCCATTAAGTTTAAATCCCCTCCGGCGATCGGTCGGGAAAACCTGCCTGAATTTGCTACCCTCGCAGAAACACAACTGCGTTGGGAGCAGGCACGCAAAGCATGGGAGGATTTTTTCGAACAAATGCCTGCCGAACTTTCCGAGAAACTGGTGTACAAACATCCACGCGCCGGAAAAATCACTTTTATGCAAATGTTGTGGTTTTTTGAAACGCACTTTCAACGGCACCGGAAGCAGATTTATCGAAGTATTTAGTGTTTAGTGTTTAGTGTTTAGTGTTTAGGGCACTTCGCTCAAGTTACTCAATTTGACTTGAGCGAAGTGCCCTAAACACTAAATACTAAACACTAAACACCCATATTAAACAGCATAAAAGACAAAATCTCCGCAGCCTCATCAATAATTTTAGAAGTGGGTTTGCCAGCGCCGTGCCCGGCGCTGGTTTCGATGCGTATCAGCACCGGGTTTTCCCCTTGCTGGTGCGCCTGGAGTGTGGCGGCATACTTAAAAGAATGCGCCGGAACAACCCTGTCATCATGGTCGGCAGTAGTGACTAATGTCGCGGGGTAGGCAGTCTTTTTCACGTTGTGCAACGGTGAATATTTCAACAGACAGGGAAATTCCGCTTCGTTGTCGCTGCGGCCATAATCGGTCGCCCAGGCAAATCCAATGGTAAATTTGTGGTAGCGCAACATATCCAGCACGCCGACCTGCGGTATACAAACGCCGAAGAGTTCGGGGCGCTGGGTCATACAGGCGCCGACCAGCAGGCCGCCATTAGAGCCGCCCTGAATGGCCAACTTTTCTGGGGATGTATATTTTTTAGCAATCAGGTATTCAGCAGCGGCGATAAAGTCGTCGAAGACGTTTTGTTTCTGGCATTTTGTGCCCGCTTTGTGCCATTTTTCACCAAATTCACCGCCGCCTCGAATATTGGCGACTACAAAAATGCCGTTGTTTTCCAGCAATACGGTGCGTGAAACAGAAAATGAAGGCGTAAGGGAGATATTAAAACCGCCATAACCGTACAAGAGGGTCGGATGGGCGCCATCAAAAGCAATATCCTTTTTGCGGGTAATGAACATGGGCACTTGGGTGCCGTCCGGACTTTGATAAAAAACCTGTTCCGTAATAAAAGGATCCGGGTCAAAATCAATATTGGGCGCTTTAAAAACCTGAGGGCTTAAATCCGTCATGTCCAGCGCATAAATCGTCATAGGTCGCAGGAAAGAAGTAAAGGAGAAGAATGCCTGAGGGTCATCTTTAGTGCCTTTTATTTCCGCAATCGAGCCTATTTCAGGCAGATTCACTTCTTTGATGAACCGGCCATCCGATTCGAATACACGCAACGCGCTGGAAGCCTTGTGCAGGTAATTGCAAATGATTTTTCCGCCACAAACTTCAGCACTTTCGAGCACATCGAGCGGGTGTTCCGGTACGATGACCTCCCAGTTTTGCTCCGCAGGATTGGATGAGCCGATCAGCACCAGGCGTTTGTTCGGCGCTTTGTAATTGGTCAGCACCAGCAATTTGTCGCCAAGGTTGTCTATAACCGAGTAATCATGATCGAATGCGCTTGCTACCGGAATAAATTCGGAAGCGTCGGTTGTCAAGTCTTTAAAAAACAGGGCGTTACCACTGGTCGACTCAAATCCGGTGATGTGAAGAAAACGCTCGTCATCCGTTGTACCCGCCCCAAACGAGCGGTTAGGATGTTCTGTATCGGTGTACACCATCCTGTCGTCCGATTGCAAGGCGCCGAGTTGATGAAAATAAACGGCGCCAAATTCGTTGACGGAAGTCAGTTCCGCTCCTTTTTGCGGTTCAGGGTAACGGGTGTAATAAAACCCGTTGCCTTGCCAGGCCAGACCAGTGAACTTGGCCCATTGTAACCGATCATCAAGTACCTGTCCGGACTCCATATCTTTTATATAGATCGTACGCCAGTCGGAGCCTCCGTTTGAAATAGAATACGCAAGATAACGGCCGTCTTTGGAAAAGGCCAATTCGCCCAGGG
>JADLCC010000405.1 GCA_020847425.1 Saprospiraceae bacterium | reverse complement strand
TGCCAGAGCGTACAAAAAAGAGTGGGGGTGTCGTCATTTTGGCGACACCCCCACTCTTTTTTAACAGTGTGTTTAGATAGGAAGATTACCTTTACAAGCGTATCAAAAACGCTTCAACCTCATGAAAAAATCGCTTCTTTTTCTTTTTCTCCTCGCCTCTTCTTCTCTTTTTTCGCAACAAATCCACTATGTCAAGGCCAACGCTACCGGCACTAATACCGGGACCAGTTGGCAGGATGCTTTTACCGACCTGCAATCGGCCTTGCAAATAGCCGGCTACGGCGATGATATTTGGGTAGCAGCAGGCACCTACAAACCTACTCAGGGGAATGACCGTACTGCTACTTTTGATCTTCCCGTGGGCGTGCGACTTGCCGGCGGTTTTGCAGGGACGGAAGTGTTGTTTGGCGAACGTGACTGGATAAATAATGTCACACTGCTCAGTGGAGATATCGGTGGTCCTGATATTTGGGGAGACAACAGCCGCCATGTCGTCCGGATTTATGGCGCCGATAGCCTGACCGTATTGGATGGCTTTAAAATTGTAGATGGCAGGGCGGATGAGTACGATGCGCTTTCAACAAACCCGTACGGCGGCGGCGTTTTGGTATGGGCAAATCCCGAGAAGATGGAGTCCATCCCTGTGATCCAAAACTGCACTTTTGAGCACAATTACGCCTATTTTGGCGGGGGAATAGCGTGCCTTGGTCAGTTTGAAGAACATGTCGCAGCGCCGGCAGTAAAAAACTGTACGTTTTTGTTCAATCAGGCACAAAGCCAGGGTGCAGGATTGTATAAGCGCGGTAATTGTCTCGCGTATCGTTCTTTTTCGATTGAAGATTGCGAATTCAAAGACAATTTCAGTTTCTTTCATGGAGGAGGGATGGCTGTAATCAATTTTGCCGGTAATGTGGATTTAAAACGCAACCGTTTTATTTCAGATAGCTCTATTATTTCAGGAGGGGCGGTCTATTTTTCAACCGCATATCAGGCCGAATATTTGATAGATCAGTGCGACTTTTTCTTTAATAGCTCCGGATCGCATGGCGGCGCTATCGGTCGGAATGATGATCAGAGCGGTCATCCTGTCATCAGAATTCAGAATTCAAATTTTTATAATAATTCTGTAAGTGGCGAAGGCGGAGGTGCTTTTGGCTCGCTTTCTTTCGGTTTTTTCCCCGAGGAGGAATATATCATAGACAATTGTCGCATGGGGAACAACAGAGGCGGTGCGGTTAATATCACAACAGCCAGCGGATCATCTGAAGTTCGCATCGACCGAAGTTATTTCTATGGCAATAAGTTTACAAATGGCAATGACGCTGGGGGGTATCATCACTATGTTGCTGGAAACTCCGCTATTCAGCACCGAAGTGTTATTACAAATTCAGTGTTTGGTTTTAATGAAGGAGCCGTTGCCAACAATGCTAGTGGAAATATTTTGGGTACGGTTGAAACCGCTATAGCAAACTGTACTTTTTTCAACAATGGACTTACTCCTTTTTACAAGCATTGGTCTGCAAATCCAGGCACAATGGGCTACAATCCCAAAATGCAAATCCTGAATTCCATTATCTGGGAAGAAGAAACGCCTGATATTCAACACCTTTTTTTCAACAGAGATGCTTACGATTTTTTGGTCACGGTCAATAACTATGAAGTAGAACACTGCTTGTTAAATTTTCCAGGCTGTGAATACGATGGCGTAGACCCTTGTAATACGAACATGATCTATGAAACACCGCCACAATTCGCTTCCACCGATCCGCTCATGCCAAACCTGTCAGTCTCCTCCAGTTCCCCTGGTATCAACAAAGGCAGCAATGCAGTAGTGGACTCATTTGGAATCTTACATGACTACCTGGGCAACCCACGAATCCTTCAGGATACTGTCGATATGGGCGCTTACGAAACAGATGCTTCCAGCAGCATTGTCGAGCCTTTTTTTGAAAAAGAGTCTTTTCTGTTACAGACAACACCCAATATACTTTCCATAGGTCAGCCGATCCAAATACAGATATTCAATCTGGGCGGCCCAAAAACGTTTGTCATTCGCCTTTTGAGCATTGACGGCCAGGAGCGAAATCGCCAAATACTGGATCATATCGCACCGCATGTACCAATGCAGTATGGTATCTCAACAAATGGCTTGCCTTCAGGGCTATACTTTTTATCTGTAGAGGACAGCAAAGGCAGGCGAAAAACAGAAAAGGTGATGTTGAGATAGGTGCATTACCTACCTTTGGGCTGTGATTTTCAGAATTAATGGAACACGGATTGGAGGGATGAGACACGGATAAAAAAGGATTTTTATAAAAATCCGTGTCTCATCCCTCCAATCCGTGTTCCATCTCGATGCAAAGCATTCACAACTTCAGATGGACCACAGTCATTTATTCGATCAAATTCAGGAAGCAGTCACTTATATCCGCAGCCGCACCCATTTCCAGGCCCGCACCGGCATAGTGCTCGGTACCGGCCTGGGCAACCTGACCGACGATATCCGGGTGGAGGCGCGTATTGATTACGCAGAGATTCCGCATTTTGCCCGGAGCACGGTAGAAAGCCATAAAGGACAACTGATTTTCGGGCATCTGGGAAATCATCCTGTGGTGGTGATGGCTGGCCGTTTTCACTATTACGAAGGCTGGACGATGCAGCAGGTCACGTTCCCGATCCGGGTACTGAAATTCCTGGGCATCGAGCGGTTGGTGATCACCAATGTTTCCGGCGGCGTCAATCCGCACCTGCTGGCCGGCGACCTGGTGGTGGTGCGCGACCACATCAACCTGCTGCCCGACAACCCGCTGCGGGGCGACAACGACGAGCGGCTGGGCCCGCGTTTTCCCGATCTGCTGCACACGTATGATGCGGATCTGCGCAAACGCGCCATGGAGATTGTTACAGCCAAAGGCATCAGGGCTATAGAAGGCGTTTATTCCGCTTTGCAGGGCCCCAACCTCGAAACGCCGGCAGAATACACGATGCTGCATCGGCTGGGCAGCGACTGCACCGGCATGTCTTCCATTCCTGAAGTGCTGGTGGCCCGGCACATGGACCTGCCGGTACTGATGATTTCGCTCGTCAGCAATGTATCTTTCCCCAGTTCCGCTATTCGTG
>JADLCC010000404.1 GCA_020847425.1 Saprospiraceae bacterium | reverse complement strand
GGTGGTAACTCAAGCCTTGAGTTACCACCGCAAACCATCAAACATTCAAACTATCAAACATTTACACACTCCAATTCCCCAAATATTTCAAAAACAATTTCACCAGATTTTCGGCATCTGAAATACCTCTGTGGTGTTGCCCGGTGAACAGAATGCCTTCACTTTCAACGGCTTTGCGCAGGCCAATGCCCTGCCGCATGTGTTTCATCAGTCTGTATTGCTCTTTCAGGTTGGCATGCGGTTCCGCCCACTCAAATGCGAGCCGGTGCAGTTTGCAGTCGCTGATAAACATTTTTTTATCGAAACCACCCCAGGAGCAAAGGGTGTAATCTTCTTCCTCGATACGCGCCCAATCCCAGAATTCCTCTATGACAGGAATAAACGTTTTTGCGCGATTGACGTCTTCCTGCGTTATGCCGGTCAGGTCGCGGCAAAAAGGAGAAAGGATCGGGTGCACTACCGGTTTTACAAAACGGTTGAACTTCCCACGTATTTCCCCAAAATGATTGATGCGGTAAGCGCCTATCTCGATGGTCTCCTGTACGTAGTCCGGCGGTGTATTTTCCCAGCAGGTCGCTTCGAGGTCGTATATGATATAATTCATCTCAGTTTCATTTTTTTCAAGGCCCACCAGATCAGCAAACGATGGCGTTTCTTCTGCGAAGTATAAAAAAATTGTAGTTCCAGGGCCGGATCCGGAATTCGTTGCACAGGGTGTATTAGTGGCCAGATCATTTGATTGGCACGGAGTCGGGCATCTTTATTGGGCGTGGTCGTATTGGTTGCCGAACGCTCCCCTACCCCAACATTTTGCACCAGGTTTTTGTTTGGAACTATACACAATCCATTGTTTTTCAGTATACTATAAAACCAGGCGTAGGCCCAGGAATTGTTTTTTCGCTGTTGTGTATGCTGAAATTTATCAAGCATATATAACCTGACAAACGAATTTGGCACAAATTGTTTTAATTTAACACTGTCTTCAAACGCGTCGAGTCCTTTCAAATCCAGCGTCATTTTTTCCCAGGCACGCCGCCAGCTTGCCCAGCCCCAAACAAAAGAAAATTTTGAAAAAACATAACTTTCTACGCGGTCGGCAGTGTATTTTTCAGCCAGATTAGAACCGCCGATGTGCATGACTTGTTCATCGGCCCGGTATCGCTCCAGCATTTCTTCGCAAAATGGAAAGAACGACAAGTCAGGAACGCAATCGTCCTCCAAAATAATTCCTTCTGGCTCCTGTTTAAAAAACCAGTTGATGGCATCAAAGACGCCGTCGCGCAATCCAAGATTGGTTTCGCGGTACAAAGTAATCACCTTGCAAGGCCAGTTCACTTCCGTTTGAATCAGCGCACGCACTTGTTCTACCAGTTCCTTTTCACCCGCTTTTTGTGCCCTGGGACCGTCACAGTGCACATACAAAACAGGCGGTTGCGCTTCCTTGATCCGTTGCAAACTTGCTTTGGTTTGAGCCGGTCGGTTGAACACTAAAAAAAGGATGGGAATGCGCATCATGGCAGAAAAAACAAAAGGGCGGATATTAAATTAGTGATGATAACCAGTGAGTTATGAGTGATTTTACGATAACTGATTTTGAACGACTATTTAAGTGTGGTTTGTTTGAAAAAATACAGAATTTTGGCCCAAATAACGGCAATTTTTCATGCAAAGTATCCTGCGGCGAATACGCACCAAGTATTATAAGTGGACAGAACCTGCTTTCCGTTTACCCATTCACACAGAAATACCTACAGAACGCCTCGGCACACCTTATGGCGGCTGGATTATACCGCAAAATAAACTCTCCCTGGATTCGGTCTGCTACCTGGTCGGCGCAGGCGAGGATATTTCTTTTGATCTGGCGCTCATAGATAAATTCGGCTGTCAGGCACATATTTTCGATCCTACGCCACGGGCTGTGGAGCATGTAAAAACGGTGCAAAATAATATTGCCATTGGTAAACCTACGGCTTGCCTGACAAGTCCGACCGGTTTTTACCCGGATTATGCGCTACCCATGGCCGAAAAAATACACCTCTACCCTACTGGCGTCTGGAACGAAGACACCTATTTGCGTTTTTTTGCGCCAACCAATGAAGCATACGTTTCCCATTCTCTGGTCAATTTGCAGCAGACGGAACAATTTATTGAAGTGCCGGTAGAGCGACTAAAAACGATTGCCAACCGCCTTGGGCATTCCAGTATTAATTTATTAAAAATTGATATAGAAGGCGCTGAATATCAGGTTATTGAGTCCATTGTCCAGGATGGTCTTCATATCGATATCCTATGCATTGAATTTGACGAATCCGCTGCCAATCATTTTGACCGCAGGTATATGCAACGCATCACAGATGCATTGGCGTCTCTTCTTGCAGCAGGCTTCGTTATCATTGCGAAAGAAAAGGATTGCCACAATTATACCCTGATTCACCAACGTATTATATGAAGGTTTTAATCCTCAATACATACGAACAGGGCGGTGCGGGAATTGCTGCCGGGCGTTTGCAGAACGCACTGAACGAAAACGGCGTGCAGGCCAAAATGCTCACGGCCGCCTCCGCAGGAAATCGCTGGCCGTTTTATGCCGAACGCCTTTCTTTTTTGCCTTTTGAACGCGACAAATCTGTTCGGTTTTCTTTTTCACTGGCCAATTTTGGAAAAAACATTCTGCAACACCCGTATGTACAAGAAGCGGATGTACTGCATTTGCACTGGGTCAATCAAGGTTTTTTGTCCCTGGAGGGCATCCGCCAATTGTCCGAATTGGGCAAACCTATCGTCTGGACCCTGCATGATATGTGGGCGTTCACAGGTGGGTGTCATTACAGCAGAGGCTGCAATCATTTTGAGCAATCCTGTGGCCATTGCCCTTATCTGTGCAAACCCTCCGGTAGCGATTTGTCGCATCGGATTTGGTCCCGAAAAAATAGCCTGTACCCTTCCCATATCCAATTTGTAACCTGTAGCGAATGGTTGGCGAATATTGCGCGGAGCAGTGGATTATTAAAAAACGCTCCTGTAATCAGTATCCCCAATCCCATAGACGTTTCTGTTTTTGACATTAGTAATGAAGGGCAGAAAAGAAATTTTCGACTGAGTAAAGGAATAGATCCTAACACTCCCATATTGCTTTTTGCTGCCATGAACGTCAGCGAAGAGCGAAAAGGGTTCAGGTTTTTACAAGAAGCGATGGGGCTCTTGAAATCACAACACCCTGATTTTCAATTGGAAATAGTCGTTATTGGAAAAGCACAGCCTGAAATACTGGCTACGCTACCCTACCCTGTACACGCCCTGGGTATGATCCAGGATCAACACGAACTGGCCCGAATTTATGGCGCTTCCGATATTTTTGTTATTCCTTCTTTGGAAGACAATCTGCCGAATACCGTAATGGAGTCGCTTGCCTGTGGCACACCTGTTGCGGGCTTTCATACAGGCGGTATTCCGGAAATGGTTGGCCATTTGGAACAAGGTTTCATTGCGCCTCAAGGCGACAGTCAAAAACTGGCGGAAGGTATCTACTGCATACTAGGCAAAGCCGATGCCACAGTGCTGCGCAAGCAGGCGCGCGAAAAAGTCGAGTCGCATTATGCAAACGATCTGGTT
>JADLCC010000403.1 GCA_020847425.1 Saprospiraceae bacterium | reverse complement strand
TTCACCATGCAACGCATTTTCCCGTTCAAAAAGAAGGAGCCGTTGGGCAAGGAGCAGTGGTATGAAAAAATATCGCTGACCTATTCGTCCAGGCTGGAAAACTCGTTCCGCACGGTCGATACGCTGCTTTTTACGCGTAAAACCCTGGAAACGGCCCGCATGGGTATCCAGCACCAGGCCAGCACGGATTTCAACTTCAAGTTGTTCAAATACATCAACATTGCGCCGCGCATCGATTTAAAAGAAACCTGGTACCCGTACAAGATTCAAAAAGAACTACTTCAGGAAACCCGCCTGGCTTACGACACCACTTTTGAAGGCACGACTATCATAGACATCCAGGTCGATACTGCCAAATCGCAATTCGGTATCGATACCACTTTCCGGAAATGGGGCTTTAATGCCGCCCATGAGTACAATGCGGGTGTTTCTGTTAATACGGCTTTGTTTTTCACCAAACAATTCAAAAAAGGCTGGTTCCGGGGCATTCGCCACACGATGAAACCTCTGGTAAGTATAGGTTACGGCCCCGATTTTTCGGACTCCCACTACTTTCAAACGGTGGAGACGGACCTGCGACCTGCCTTTAATGACACGATTCAGTACAGTATTTTTGAAGATGCGGTTTTTGGCGGCCCCACTGCCGGTGCACGGAATGTGGCGTTGAACTACACCATTGTCAACGTGTTGGAAATCAAACACCGAACGCGCAACGACTCCCTGCCGGTAAAAAAAGTGCGCATTTTTGACAACCTGGGGTTCAGCGGCAATTACAGCCTGACCCGCGATACGCTGAAATGGAGTACCGTCAGTACCGGTGGCCTGTTCCGTTTGTACAAAGGGGTGGTCAATATTACCTGGAATGCAACCTTCGACCCCTATATCGCGGATGCGAAAGGCGCACGAATCAACCGATATATGGTGCGTGAAAACGGCAAATTGTTGCGCACCACAGCGCTGGGTCTTCAAGTCAATACCGGCTTCACAGTCAGTCAGTTGCGCGATATTTTTTCCAAAAAAACGACGGAAGACGGCAGCACGTCGAACACCCCGCGCGCCAACAGTAACGTCCCGAAAGATGACTTGCTGGGCTGGTTCGACAATTGGCGGGTCTCGCACCGTATCTCGTTCGACCGGCGCCTGATACCAACCGGGGTCGGAACCGCCAGGGATACTTTCCTGATCGGTACGAACAATATCAGTTTCGCGGGCAGCATTCCGCTCAATTCCAAATGGTCGCTGGACCTGAACAATATCAGTTACGACTTCCCCAGTAAAAGACTTGTTTATCCCGATATCGGTATATCCCGCGACCTGCATTGCTGGCAACTCAGCCTGAGCTGGCAGCCTACGCGGGGGACGTATTCTTTCTTTATCGCGGTGAAACCTGGTACGCTCGACTTTATCAAAGTGCCGTATCGGAAGAATTATTATGATGCGTCGTTTTAGGTCCTCACCCCCGTCCCCTCTCCAAGGGAGAGGGGTGACGTAGAGTACACCGCAATACGTTGCAATGCTTTATAAATCAAGCGTTTATGGAGGGCATCGCGTCACCCCTCTCCCTTGGAGAGGGGACGGGGGTGAGGATTGAAAAAAAGGGCAATTCCCCCACTATCGAGGAAAAAATAATTTGTTCCCTGAAAGCGGATTGTCTGTAGCCCTAAAACCGCAGCATCACCCCCGCATACCAGTTCACTCCCGGCGCTGGCTCGTAATACCTTCCTCCAAACGCATTGATCCGGATATTGCCCGAATAACGGGTATCTGCCAGGTTATTCAGCCCAATCGAAGGTTCAATCAGGGTTTTTCCAATATGCAGCGGCCAGCCGGCGCGCAGGTTCAAGAGCCAAAATTCCGCTACCCGGTTGTTGTTGGCATCATCGGCAAACAAGGCGCCGACATAACGCGTGCTGAAAATTGCAAACGGCCCTTTTTTATGGGTGTACCGCACCTCCACTGCGCCGGTTTGCTCGGGCAGCCCCGGAATCCGTTTTCCATCGTAGGTGTAGCCTCCCGACATATAGGACACATAACGATAAGCGGCCAGCGTATAGTTGGCGCTGCATTGAATACCGCCGCCGGGCATCCAGGTCAGTGACATTTCGAGGCCGGTGCGTTCGGTGCGCCCGCTGTTCCGGTAAAAAGTGCGTCCGGGGAAATTTTGCAGTTCATACGGAGCCAGTTCATTGCGCGAAACAGCGTAAAAAAAGGCTGCTTCATAGCGCAATTTGTGTTGCAAAAGCCCTTTGATGCCCAGTTCTCCGCCGACCGTCTGTTGTGGCAACAAACCAGTGTTGAATCCACCGCTGCCGTCGGGGTTGGCGCTCAGTTCACTCAGGGTAGGCATGTCGAAAGCCGTTGACAGATTGGCGTAAACATGAACGGTTTCGGAAACGGAATATCGAATCCCCAGCACGGGGCTCAGGTTTCGGCGGCTGAAACTGCCGGAATCATCGCCGTTTTGTACAAAACGATCCGCCGCTTTTACCTGAATCAGGTCGAGGCGTACATTGGCCGTCAGCGCCCATTTTTTATGGAATGTAACCTCGTTCAGGAAAAACAGCCCGGCATTTTGGTAGGTTTCCAGTTGCTCGAAACTGAGATCGCCGCGCTCCCCGTCGAGGTTGGCAAATCGTTTGCGCAGGTCGGCCTGGCGCTCCAGGTCTAAACCTGTATGCAATTGCCAGCCGATGTGGCCCGGTTTTGCCGTAAAAAGATAACCGACGCCCGCGCCGCTGAAATTGCGGCGGAAAGCGACGATGCCGTCGGCTTTAAATGCCAGGTTGTTTTCAAAATCGCGAAAAGTGTGGAACAGCCTGATTTTCAGGCGACTCTGCGCGCTCAACCTGCTGTCAGAAAGGATGCCGATTCGGCCCTGGTAAACCGATTCTCCGGCATTAAACTGCCGGTTGACGTCGCGTGCCTGCGTCGGCAGGGTATCGGCCTGAACGGCCGTGAGTGCGCCCGCGTCTTCGGCGACCGGGCTGCCTGCAAAGTTACCGATCAGCAGCAGTTGGTGGTTTTCATTGCGGTGGAACCGTATTTTGAGGTTGGCAATGGTATTGCGCATGCGGCTTTGTTCCCGAAACCCCTGCAACCTGACGTGGGTAGCGCCGGCGATGTATTGCCAGCGCCCGTTTCGCCCGCCCGCTTTGAGTTGGTACTGCTGGAAACCGAAAGAACCGAAGCGCGTACCGATTTGTACAAACCGGTTGGTGGCGACTTCCTCGGTTCGGAAACTCAGCACACCGCCTGATGCATTGCCGTACAAGCCCGCAGCCGGTCCGCGAATCACTTCCAGCCGGTCCAGGTGCCCTGGGTCGAGGTTGTCGATCTGACCTTGGCCGTCGGGTGTCGTTTCGGGCAAATCATCCACCATGATCCGTACGCCGCGGATGCCGAAAGCGGATCGCGCGCCTACGCCCCGGATAGACACCCGCAGATCCTGCGCGAAATTGTCGGCATTCATAAAAAATACACCCGGAACGGCCGACAGAAATTCTGCCGGACTGAGCTGCTGCCGGCCCGATTGCAGTTGTGTTTTGTCCAAAACGCTCAGGCCGTAGGGTGTTTGCAACTCGTTGGTAGTGAAGCGGGTAGCGGTTACTTCTACGGGTTGGAGGGGGGTTGGGGCGAGGGTGTCGGACTGGGCGTTTAGTGCACCAGCGACGAATGCAAAAAGGGATAATTGAATGGAGAAGAAACGGTACATATTTGAAGGTAGGTGTAGATTTATATTCGTCTTATCGGTTGGCCAGTGGAGAGGTGTCCTCTGCGAGGTACGAGCAGGTGACATCTCGAAACGGTAGCGCTAC
>JADLCC010000402.1 GCA_020847425.1 Saprospiraceae bacterium | reverse complement strand
TCGTGAGAGGCGTAGAGTACCCCGCGTCGCTTTGGGCAACTTCAGGCCTAAACGCGAAGCGGTGTACTCTACGCCTCTCACGATTCACGATTCACGACTCACGATTGACGTCTCACGTCTCTCACTTCTTAACAATGGGTTCTCCGCTGCGCAGCAACTGAACCGCTTTTTCCACCGCAGGGTCGTCGTCGTTGAGCACCCGGTAGAGACCTTCTTCCCGGAACAATGCTTTGCCGATACGCGCTTTGAGTTGTAGTTTCAATTCGGTGCGGCATTGGGCCAATTGGTCGGGTTGTCTTGAAACACCCTGTTTTTCAGCATAAGCGACCAATTCTTCCAGCATCGCGTCATGCACATTAAAATCACGCAGAAATGCATCCAGTGTGGCGGGCATCGTAGCACGGTCGTGCTGCTCCAGCCAGCGTGCGGCAAACTGCGCCACCAACTGACGTGTTTCATAGAAATAATCGCTCGAAAAGGAGGTGTCGAGCGGGATAAAAACATCGGGGTAAATGCCGCCGCCGCTGTACACGATGCGGCCCATTCCGGTATAATACTGCGTGCTGTCGGCAATTTTCACTTTGGACGCATCAGCCAGTTCGCCGCTTTGGAGCCGGCGCTCGGCTTCGTGGTCATATTCCTGGTTGTGTTTGTAAGCGCGTTGAATACTGCGCCCGCTGGGGGTGTAATAGCGGGAAACGGTCAGCCGCAGCGCACCGCCGTCGCCGAGCGGGTATTGCTCCTGGACCAGTCCTTTGCCAAAAGAACGGCGGCCTACGACCCAGCCGCGGTCCCAGTCCTGTATCGCACCGGCCACAATTTCGCTGGCAGAGGCAGAACCTTCATCAATCAGCACGGCGATATTCCGGATGTTGAAACGCGCCCTGCCGTTGCTTTTGTAATCGCGGCGGGCTTCGGTGCGGCCTTTGGTGTAAACCAGCAATTTCCCGTCCGTAAAAAACTGACTGAGCAAATCCGTTGCTTCGTTGAGGTAGCCACCCGGGTTGCCGCGCAAATCGAGCACGAGGTTTTGCAGGCCTTTTTGTTCTACCATGGGCCCCAGCGCTTCCATAAATTCCTGGTAGGTGGTAGCGCTGAACCGGTTGATTTTGACATACCCAGTGTGTTCATCCAGCATATAGGAAACGTCGACGCTGTGCACCGGAATGACATCGCGGGTAACATTGAACTGGCGAAGTGCCGCTTCCCTGCCGCGCAAGACACTCAGTTTTACCTGTGTGCCTTTTTCTCCGCGCAAGTACTTGAAAATCTTTTTGTTCTCAATCTTCACACCTGCCACAAGCGTGTCGCCGATGCTGATGATTTTATCGCCGGAGAGCATGCCTGCCATTTCGGAAGGGCCGCCCGGAAAAACCGATACGACCTGCATGGTGTCGTCGACGACGACATATTCGATGCCGACGCCTTCAAACTCGCCGCTCATATCGTCCACCACAGATTGTAATTCCTCCGGTGAAATATAGACCGAGTGTGGGTCCAGTTGTTCCAGCAAGTGCTCTATGGCGCCGGTTTTTACTTCGGTAATATCTACTGAATCCACATATTTGGACTGGACGTACCGCAAAATTTCGTCGAGCGTACCCGCTGCAGGGCCATTGGAAGCGCCGATCATAAAGTGTACGTCCTTATCGTACCGTGGCAGTTGTTGGCCGATAAACATCCCGACAGCAAGTGTGGCGGCAAGTAATAACGGCAGTCTGGTCTGCCAACGAGGGGATTGTTCTTGCATGTTGTTCGATATAGCCTGCTTGATGGTTGGAAGGCAAGTTTGATGGTTGGATAGTTTGATGGTTTGTGGTGGTAACTCAACGCTGAGATCTGTCGCCACAAACCATCAAACTATCCAACCATCAAACTTACCCACAAATTATTGGATTGTCAAAATTGTTTTACTTTTGTTCAAAATTTTTTAAACATCATCCCGTTTTTACCCGCATTATCTCAATTAAAACAGTTTAAAATTAAACTTCGGTTATGACTGAAAATCCGGAAATTGACCAGTTGGACAAACAAATATTGACCAAACTCATCGAGGATGGCAAACTTCCTTATACCGACATTGCCAAACAATTGTTCGTTTCCAGCGGCACGATCCACGTCCGTATGAAAAAAATGGAACAAATGGGCATTGTGCGCGGATCCAGCCTGATTGTCGATTATCATAAACTTGGTTTCGATGTAACGGCTTTTCTCGGCATTTATCTCGATAAAAGTTCTTTATATGATGAAGTGGCCGAGCAACTCAAACAAATTCCCGAGGTGGTGGAGGCCAATTATACAACCGGGCTGTACAGTATTTTCGCCCGGATTGTGTGCAAAGATACGAATCACTTGCGCCTGATTCTGCATGATAAAATTCAGAAAATATCTGGCATACAACGCACGGAAACTTTTATCTCGCTCGAACAAAGTATCAGCCGCCCGGTTCATTTTTTAGACAATGATCTGTAAGAGCAACATGAGTCATCGCGAATTTTATTACCCTGCAAAATCGAAGAACAAGTGCCCGGCCGCTGTTGCGCGTCCCCGCCAACAGCAAGTTATGTTGGATTCCAGGCAAAACAAGGGTTCAATTTGCCTGGCTTAAGTGGTAATTTGTCGTTGGCGAGGACGCGCAACGACGGCGGGGCGGCTCACTTTATCATTGATGAAGTGAATACCATGGCCAATAGAATCTGTATAAATTCGGGATGACACGCGATTGGGATCATATACAACTATTTCATTGCGATTTTGATTTGTTTTAACCCATGATTCGCATAAACCATGACCTACCGATTTATGACAGCTTGTCTGTTTATGTTCTATGCCGTTTCCATAACGGCACAATCCGAAGTTCCAATATATAAAGGTTTGAGAATCAGTTTGTTTAATGTTCAAATTCTCAAACAAAACAAAAAGTCGGTGACACTGCTTTGTCAGGGCGCCAACACTGGCCGACTGCCCATTGCGCTAAGCGGCAAAAAAACTGCGGCTGCGGCGGCACTGCTGGTTGAACTCGATTCGCTGCGCCTGCCGCCCGAATTGCAGGGGCGCGAGCACCTGATTACCGCTGCCTTGCGCCGGCAAAAATTAAAGATCGAACCCGGCGCGATCCGCGAAAACATTCGTTTGATTATCCCGCTACGGAAACAGCCGGCTCCATCGTCAATTGCCGGCCAACAGGCAGGGCAACTCTGCCCCGATCTTGTTTTTGATACGGCATATGTGGCTGAGTACACCGACAAAACGATGCTGCTGTATTATTCTGTCCGGAATATCGGCGCCAGGGCAGCCCATTTACTCGGGCCTTCCGAACGCGGTGTGGAGGACAATGTAGCGGTGAATGTATATTTTGTCAGCGGTACCAAACTGAGCAGGGGCGCAATTTATGCCGACGGCGTTTTTATCCGGGAAGGCAGTGAAACCCTCGACGGCGTGCTGCAACCCGGACAGGTGCTGCGGGGTGCAATTGGAATAAGCCTGAAAAACCGCACCCGTTTTTCCCCCAACCTGGTCTTTGAACTCGATCCTTTTCAACGGGTGGAAGAATGCGACCGCACCAACAACACCCGCGCAGTGGTGATAGAGTTTTGACAACTGACATCCATTGGCCAAAACTCATCGGTGAAAGTTCTGGAGAATACTGATTTTTGGGCCGCTTTTTTTAGGCAAAAATAAATTCAGGATGGCTCATGTTGCTCCTTGTTTCTTGCTTTTGCCCTTATCTTTTTAAGAACACCAGTTCATGAAAAAAACGTTACTTCTCGCCATTGCTGTACCCGCTTTTTTAGGCGCCATTGCTTTCTTTCCTGTTGAAAATCAAAAAAAAGCCTTTCACACCGAGGCGGAACTGGTCTTTTTCCAGCAAAACAACCTGAAAACAGCGGGGCATACC
>JADLCC010000401.1 GCA_020847425.1 Saprospiraceae bacterium | reverse complement strand
CCTCGTATGCTCAATATGCCCAGATAATCGCTGTCGTGCCCGGCATCCATATCCGAATCATGCCCGCCCAGAAACTGAACAGCGATATAGATGACAAATAACACATTGGAAATCAATCCGATAGACCAGAAAATTTGTTCGGAGGGCGGTTGCTGTAGCCACCAGGTAGTCAGGTCGAGTAGCATTTGAATTGGTTTTCTGCAAACCTATGCCCGAAGCGAACGCAGCGCCGTTTTGCTCGACAACGCCGGATGAAAATGCGGCGAAAGGAGTATTTAATCCGATAGCAGGGGAAAAGTAACCGACAAGAAGTCTGGTAAATATAAGTCATCCCGCATTTAAACACTGATGCTAATGGGCCGGGGTGGGCCACTTCATCAATGATAAAGTGAGCCGCCCCGGCCGTCGTTGTGCGTCCCCGCCAACGACAAATTAAACGGAAGGATCTGGCCGGGCGTGAAAAGCAATATTTGCACTTTTGCTTGGGCAGATCCTTCGCTACGCTCAGGATGACACCCGGGTTGGGGCAGTTTTAGCCAAATTTTGGCGATTTAGATCAGTTTTAACCCCTGATTCGCATGACTCATGTTTGCCCGGCAGCAAAACTAACCCTGCAGCGATTCGATAAAAAAGTCAATTTTCATTTTTAAATTGAGGTCTTTATCACCCGCGATTTCTTTGGCTTTTAAGGCGGCGCTACGCGCTTTATCCGGATTGTCACGGCGTTTGTACAATTCCGCAAGTGTCAGGTAATACTCCGGCAAACCACCGTTTTCAGCGGCAATTTTGGCCCATTTTTCAGACTGATCGAGCACTTTTTCATCCTCAGGGAAAGCGCGCAACATGGAAATCACCAGGCCGTGCAGTTGGGCCGCGTTGTTTTTAATTTCGCTTTTTTGAAATGCCTGAGCCGCTTTGAGGTACTTTTTTACATCCTTGGTCGCCTGAAAATATTCCATATCGGCAGAAAGTGCAAATGCTTCAGCCTTTTGTGGCAATGCCGATTTCATTTTGGCCTTTGTTTCTGCCAGCAGCGTTTCATTTTTGAATTCTATAGCTTTTTTCAGCGTATTACGGCATGCTTTTTCCACCCGGGCAATAACAGGCATCTCACCTACCAGACCAGTAATCTCCTTCTGGTATTTCAGCAACAAGCCGAAAACCCGGCTATCCGCATCGATGGCGCCTTCCAGGATAAATTTCAGGTTGAATTCAGACGTGAGGTCTTTCTGCGCATTCAGGTATTCGTTGGTTATTTTCAGGGAAGGTTTGCCACTGGCATTCAGGGCGCGCACATAGTCGAACATCAGTTGCGGATCGCGGCTTCCTTCGTTGTATTTTTTTTCGTAATCGACGGATTTGTCACTTTTACCCAGTGCTTTCTGGCCCGACTGGATGAGTTGTTCCACAGATTTAGCGCCAACTTCTTTCAGCACTATTTTCCCGGTAGCATCAATAAAAAACAGGGTGGGATAAGAGCCAACTGGATATTTTTCAGCGAATTCAGCGTTCTCCGGTTTCTCCATGTCAATTTTCATATTGACAAAATTGGCGTTGTAATATTCCCCGGCTTTGGGGTCGGGAAAAGTCTGGCTTGCCATTCGTTTGCAGGGGCCGCACCAAGAAGCAAAGGCGTCGACAAAAATAATTTTTTCTTCCGTTTTAGCCTTTTCGAGTGCTTCGGCCCAGGTGCCGTGGAAAAATTCTATGCCCTGTGCTTGCATCGCAGGCATTAAAAAAAAGGAAAATAATACCGTATGCAGGATACTTTTCATGCTTAAAGATGCCGGTTGTGTGAAATGAAAATGGTTTTGCGGGTACAAAAATACGGTTAGTTATTGGTTATTAGTTATTGGTTATTCGTGGTGGTAGAGGGCCTTCCGTACAAATGCTGGGCATTCTTTATTGCGCATCCCAGCATTTGTACGGAAGGCCCTCTACCACCACGAATAACTAATAACTAATAACTAATTTTCCCCCGAAGAGGTAGATGCCTTCATTTTGGGAGAAAACGTGATATTGAAGACCGAGGATTTTTCTCCTTTAGAGTCGATCGTATAACTATACCCGTCTTCTATCCACAGCGTTTTCATAAAACCCTGGCGCAGGTTTTCTTCGTGGTACAGGTCGATACAGATAATACGGCCTCCGTAGTGAGCGGTAATTTCCGGCTGAAGGGTGTGGCCCACCACCATCCGTTTTGCTTGTGCAAATTCCAGGATGCCAGGTACTTCGGCAAGCGGCATGGTATTTTTAGCGGCCCCGCGAAACCAGAAAATACCGTTTTTTAAATCAAAAATGAGCTGGGCATTTTTGTTGCTGATATCCTTGTTCTCTTTTCCGAGGTTCTGCCTGCTGATTTGATTGATCTCTTCCAGGGTAAGTTTGGATTGAGCCAGTTCGGGGCTGATACCGCCATGACAGAACACATAATCGCCGATAATTTCTACAGCGTTCTTGGTGCGCAACCAGCGACCCATTTCAGAATTATTATCGTAAAGCCTGCTGTAAGGCTCGGCCATCAACCTTGCATTTTCAAGGTACTTTTTGCGGGCATACTGTGCGTTGCCCTGCAGGTTCAATATTTCATGGTTGCCCAGGATAAAATGGACTTTACCGCCCGCGGCTTCGGCTTCCGCTTCCAGTTTGTAAATCAACCAAAGGCATTCCGTCACATTCAAGCCCCTGTCAAAAAAGTCGCCCAATAATACAAGATGCCCTTTTTCAAAGGTCCAGTTGAATTGCTGGTCAATCACCCTGGCGCCCAGCAACATCGTTTTTAATGCCTTGAAATTGCCTT
>JADLCC010000400.1 GCA_020847425.1 Saprospiraceae bacterium | reverse complement strand
AGAAAATTTGATTTTGATCAAGGCAAAATTTGCAGTCTTAGTCGGGTTCTAAGGCGAAAATTTTAACGCCGAGCAGAATTAAATTTTTCGAGAGCAGGCCAAAATCCAATTCCCGAACACGCTCTTACAGACGCGTTTCGTTCAAAACCACTTTGGGATGACTATAAACACAAAGAGGACAACATCTTTCGATGCTGTCCTCTTTTGTTTCAGGGAGGATGAGGGGGTTCGAACCCCCGACCTCAGGTGCCACAAACCTGCGCTCTAACCAGCTGAGCTACAACCTCCATCTGCTTTTTTGAACAGCGAGTGCAAAGAGAATATGCTCTGCTGATTATAAACAAGTAGTTGGTGCAAGTTTTATAAATTCTTGGCCCCAATTTTTATTTCCTCCACCACTTCCGGATTGAGCAGGGTTGAAATATCACCGAGGTTGGACGTGTCGCCTTCTGCGATTTTGCGAAGAATACGACGCATGATTTTACCTGAACGCGTTTTAGGCAATCCCGGTACGATTTGAATTTTATCCGGTTTGGCGATCGGGCCAATTTCCTTGGTCACCACTTCCAGTACTTCCTTGCGGAACGACTCGGTGTGTTCCACCTGGTGGTTGGTGATGACATAGGCGTAAATACCTTGCCCTTTGATGTCGTGCGGATAACCTACCACGGCGCTTTCGACGATATTATCGTGTTTGTTGATGGCGTCTTCCACTTCAGCCGTGCCGATACGGTGACCGGACACGTTAATGACATCGTCCACGCGGCCGATGATCCTGTAATAGCCGTCATGGTCGCGCCGTACGCCGTCGCCGGTGAAGTACAGGTTTTTGAATGTCGAGAAATAAGTGGTGCGGCACCGTTCATGGTCGCCCCAGGTGGTACGCAGGATGCTGGGCCAGGGGTATTTGATGCAAAGCATGCCTTCCACGTCGTTGCCGACAATTTCTTTTCCGTTGGCATCAACCAGAATTGGCTGGATTCCCGGCAGGGGCAGGGTAGCGTAGCAGGGTTTGGTCGGGGTGATACCCGCCAGCGGTGTAATCATGATACCGCCTGTTTCGGTTTGCCACCAGGTATCCACGATAGGGCAGCGTTTTTTGCCGATTTTTTCGTGATACCAAAGCCAGGCTTCTTCATTAATAGGTTCGCCCACCGTGCCGAGTACGCGCAGTGAAGGCATTCGGCGACCTTTGACCCATTCATCACCTGCGGCCATGAGTGCGCGGATGGCTGTTGGGGCGGTGTAGAAAATATTGACTTTATGGCGCTGGATAACATCCCAGAAACGGCCTGCATCCGGGAAGGTCGGAACCCCTTCAAACATCAATGAAGTAGCGCCGGCCAGCAACGGGCCATAGATGATATAGGAGTGTCCGGTAATCCAGCCCACGTCGGCTGTACACCAGTAAATATCGCCTTCTTCGTACTGGAATACATTACGGAAGGTGTATTCTGTGTACACCATGTAGCCGCCGTGTGTGTGCACCACGCCCTTGGGCTTACCCGTCGAGCCGCTGGTGTAAAGGATAAACAGCGGGTCTTCCGAATCCATCACCTGGGCCTTGCAAACTTTGCGTTTGCCCGCGATCACGTCATGCCACCAATAATCCCTTCCTTCTTTCCAATCTACCTGATCGCCGGTGTTTTTATGGACAATAACTGACTGAACAGAATCGCAACCCATTGTCAGGGCTTCATCCACGATGGCTTTTACCGGAATATTCTTGGCGCCGCGCGCATTGTAGTCGCTGGTAATGACGGCAACGCACTGGGCATCTTTGATCCTGTCGGCGACTGAAATAGCCGAAAAACCGGCAAAAACAACCGAGTGAATAGCGCCAATACGTGCGCAAGCCAGTACAGCCACCGCCAGTTCTGGCGTCATGGGCATGTAAATGCAAACACGATCGCCTTTTTTAATGCCTTGCGCTTTGAGGGCATTGGCAAACTGGCATACCTGCTGGTAAAGTTGTTTGTACGTGATTTTACGGGGCTTGGCCTTGGGGTCGTTGGGTTCCCAAAGGATGGCCGTTTGCTTGGCGCGGGCCGGTAAATGGCGATCCAGCACATTTTCCGTGATATTGAGTTTGCCGCCGACAAACCACTTAACTTTCGGGTCTTTGAAATTCCATTTCAGGACCTGTTTCCAGGGTTTACGCCAGTTAAAGGTAGCGGCTTGTTCTGCCCAAAAGCCCTCCGGATCAGCCACCGAACGGGCATAAACTTCCTGATATTGGGCAAAGGATTTAATTTGCAAGGTCATGTTAAGCTGGTGATGCATTTGCGAAACGCCGGTTTCGCAAATGGACGTTTTTAGTTAAGAGTAAAAGTATAATCTGTTCTTGTTGTCATCAATAGTGAAAAATTTCCCGAACAGGCTGAAATACATCCACAATATGGCGAAAAATGGGGCTTTTGACTGAATGACGAAAATCATCGGGGATGATAATATTCATTCGGCTACGGGTGCTTCGTGGGTACTATTTCGCGAAACTGGGGTTTCGCGAGTACTGGGTGCTTCGTGGGTGCTGTTTTGCGAAACTGGGGTTTCGCGAGTACCGGGTGCTTCGTGGGTGCTGTTTTGCGAAACTGGGGTTTCGCGAGTACTGGGTGCTTCGTGGGTACTGTTTCGCGAAACTGGGGTTTCGCGAGTACTGGGTGCTTCGTGGGTACTGTTTCGCGAAACTGGGGTTTCGCGAGTACTAGGTGCGGCTGTTCCAAACGTCCTTGATTTCGCCCAATACAGCCATGTCTTCTATCGTGGACGGCGCCTGATAAGGTTTGTCGTCAGCAATGCAGCGCATGATCCGGCGAAGTATTTTACCACTGCGCGTTTTAGGCAGTCGCTGAACCGTCATCGCCTGTTTGAAGCAGGCAATCGGGCCGATTTTCTCCCGAATCATTTTTTCCAGTTCGCGACTCAATTCGCTGTCGGTCATGTTGATGCCGCCTTTCAGCACGACAAAACCAACAGGCACCTGACCTTTTAACTGGTCTTCAACGCCAATCACCGCACATTCGGCAACGCCGGGGTGTGCCGCAACAATTTCTTCCATTTCAGCAGTGCTGAGTCGGTGACCAGCCACATTGATCACATCGTCAATACGGCCGGTAATGAACACGTACCCATCGTCATTTTTGTAGCCGCCGTCGCCGGTAAAATAGTACCCCGGGAAAGCCTCCAGGTATCCGGCATGAAAACGCTCCGGGTTTTCCCACAAAGTCGGAAGACATCCGGGCGGTAGGGGCAGTTTAACGACCACCGCGCCTTCTTCGTTGGGCGCGCAGGGCGTGTGGGTATCGCCGTGCAATACTTGTACATCGAAACCCGGAACGGGTTTTCCCGCTGAACCAGGCACTACGGGCATCAGGCCAAGGCCCGCCGGATTAGCAAGCATGGGCCAACCGCTTTCGGTCTGCCACCAGTGGTCAATGACTGGAATATTCAGCAGTTGTTCGGCCCATTGAAGTGTGGCAATATCGCAGCGTTCGCCAGCCAAAAACAAGTATTTCAGGCTTGAAACATCGTATTTCTTGAATAATTCGCCGTCGGGGTCTTCTTTTTTAATGGCCCGAAAACCGGTGGGCGCAGTAAATAGCACCTTGACACGATGTTGCTCAACAACCCGCCAAAAAGCGCCTGCATCCGGTGTGCGAATGGGCTTCCCTTCATATAAAATGGTCGTGCAACCCGTCAACAACGGCGCATAGACAATGTAAGAGTGTCCAACCACCCAACCTACGTCGCTGGCGGCCCAATAGACGTCGCCGGGCTGAACATCATAGATTGTCTGCATGGAAAAACGCAGCGCAACGGCATGGCCGCCATTGTCGCGGACGATGCCTTTGGGTTTGCCGGTTGTTCCACTGGTGTATAAAATGTACAACGGATCGGTCGCGGCTACTGTGGTGCAACCCACGGCAGGGGCGTCGTCAAGGAGTTCAGCCCAGTTTTTGAAGGTCGGCTCGTCGTAAGTTTGAACATCGCGCTGCCACATGACCACGTGATCCATCTGATGTTCGGCTTCCTGAAGCGCCGACTGTACCAATGGCCCGTAAGGAATAATTTTGTCTATTTCAATGCCTGCACTGGCCGTGAGCAACACCTTGGGGCGAGCGTCATCAATCCTCAATGCCAATTCGTGCGCGGCAAAACCGCCAAATACCACCGAGTGAACAGCGCCGATTCGGGCACAGGCCAGCATGGCGACAGCCGCCTGCGGAATCATCGGCATGTACAGGATAACCCGATCGCCTTTTTCGACGCCGAGTTGTTGCAACATACCTGCGCAGCGTGAAACTTCGTCAAGCAGTTGATTGTACGTGTAACGTATGATGGTCTGCGTGACCGGCGAATCATAAATCAGCGCCAACTGTTCGCCCCGGCCTTCTTCGATATGCCGATCCAGTGCGAGGTAGCAGGTATTCATTTCGCCGCCGGCAAACCAGCGGTAGAAGCCATGTTCATCCGTTGACAGGATGGTTGCAGGCTCGGTTGTCCATTTGAGGGATTTAGCCTGCTCGCCCCAGAATGTTTCCGGATTGGCAAGCGACTGTTCGTATAGCGTGGTGTAATCAGACTTAGCCATAATCTATGATTTCGGTAATGGTTTGGACCAGTTCGTCGTTATCAAATGGTTTTACGAGATAATATTCTGCGCCGCTGGCATAACCGGTCGCCTTGTCGCGCTGGGTGCCTTTGGCTGTTAGGAAGACGATTTTCACTTCGTCGAGATCAGGATTTTCGCGAATGTGCCGAGCCACTTCAAACCCGTCCATACCGGGCATCATGACGTCAAGTATGAGCAGATCAGGGTGAAACCTGCCGGCTTTTTCCAGCGCTTCTGCGCCGTTGTAGGCTGTTTCCACGTCGTGGCCTTCTCTTTTCAATAAAAATTCGATGGCGATCACGATATTTGGTTCGTCGTCAACAATCAGAATACGGGTAGTCGTCTGCTTCATAAAGTGGTGAATTTTATACCAGGATTTAAGTGATTTTGAAGATTTACATGATTGATTTCCCTGATTTTCAATGATTTACAGACGCGAGTTGTTCAAAACCACTTT
>JADLCC010000399.1 GCA_020847425.1 Saprospiraceae bacterium | reverse complement strand
TGACAATCAAAACATTAGTACCTAAAAATGCGAACGACCATGCTTAAAGATATGGGAAAAGTTATCACAATTGCCAACCAGAAAGGCGGCGTAGGTAAAACGACTACGGCAATCAACCTCGCTGCTTCTTTAGCAATCCTGGAAAAAAGGGTGCTGCTCATCGACGCAGATCCGCAGGCAAATGCCTCTTCCGGTGTTGGTCAGGCAGATACTTCCGAGTATGTAAGTCTGTACGATTGTCTGGTACACGGAACCGATCCGCGCCAGGCGATTATGAAAACAGACACGCCGAACCTGGACCTGCTGCCCTCGAATATCGACCTGGTCGGTGCTGAACTGGAACTCGTGGATCGCCCAAACCGCGAATACATCATGCGCGGCATCGTTGGAGAAATCAAACAGGACTATGATTATGTATTCATCGACTGCCTGCCCTCGCTGGGCCTGATCACAGTCAACGCCCTGGTAGCGGCCGACACCGTGCTGATCCCGGTACAATGCGAAATGTTTTCTTTTGAAGGATTGGCCAAGTTGAAAAACACGATCACACTCATCAAACAAGGTTTCAACCCGAACCTCCAGGTGGAGGGATTGCTGATTTCCATGTACGACAGCCGCCTGCGCCTCGCAAACGCTATCGTCGAAGAAGTACGCAACAGCTCGAACGATTACGTATTTGAAACAATAATTCACCGCAACTCACGGGTAGCGGAAGCGCCGATGTCGCACACGCCAGTGGCTTTGTACGATGTAAACAGCAAAGGTGCTACCAACTTTTTCAACCTCGCCGAAGAGTTTTTACGGCGCAATTGATCGCATAAATAATGGCAAAGAAATTTGATACGGGCGGCATCAAAACCCTGCTCGGCAATTCTGCGAAACTGGAAAAAGCGGTGCTGGAAAATCCGCAGGAACTGGTGCGCGAACTCGCTACCACGGTGGCCTTGTTGCCCATTGAACAAATACAGGCAAACAGCGGACAACCCCGGCAAAAATTCGATAAAGAAAGCCTCAGCGAACTGGCTGCCAGTATCGAGGCACATGGCATTATCCAGCCGATTACCGTACGCCGGCTTCAGGACAAGGAATACCAGATCATTTCCGGCGAACGGCGTTTCCGGGCCAGCCAACTGGCCGGGCTGAAAGAAATACCAGCATATGTGCGACTCGCCAATGACCAGGAGTTGCTGGAAATGGCCCTGATTGAAAATATTCAGCGGGAAGACCTGAATGCCTGGGAGGTTGCTATTTCTTACGGCCGCCTGAAAGATGAATTCGCACTGACCGACGAAATGCTTTCCACACGGGTCGGGAAACAACGCAGCACGGTGACTAACTACCTGCGCCTGCTCCGTTTCGAGGGCGATGAAGACATCAAACGAGGACTGATCGAGCAAAAAATTTCCATGGGCCACGCCCGTGCATTGGCCGGTGTCAGCGACTTCGCCTTGCGCAATTCCTTATTCCACAAGATTGTATCGGAAGATCTTTCCGTTCGTGCCGTAGAAGCGCTGATTGCCAGTTACCAGGAAAATAAAAAAGGCAAAGATGCTGCGGCAGATAAAAGTCTACCACCGCACTTGCGCGAGATCCAGGACAAATTCAATGCCTTTTTCGGTGGCAAGGTGCAACTCAAACGCGACGACAAAGGAAAAGGTCAATTAGTGGTTGCCTTCAAAAACGATGCAGAATTGAATCGTTTGATCGATTTGATTGAACAAAACTAGAAGCACGCATTAGAAGTGAGAAGTGAGAGGCGAGAAGTGAGAATTCGTAGAGTGTGCCGCTTCATGTGTAAATCCCGAAAGGTAGACCGGCGCACTCTACGAATTCTCACTTCTCGCCTCTCACTTCTCACGTCTAAATTCGAGCGCCCATTCCGCAGCATGTCTCTTGCCATCGGCTTCTGCAAGCCACTGATCGGGAGTCGGTAACATTTCACTCAGGTACAGGCCTTCATTCCCCTTATGCTGCGTCATTCTGCAAAACTCCTGCATCAGCAAGGGGCTGTTCCGGTCAAAAAAACGGGTAGTATCGTTTGGAAAACCTGCAAAGAAATAGCGCGGAACGCCCCATTCTGTGAGTAGGTTTCCGACCAAAATAAAAAGTTCAAAACCTTCTGATTCGGAGTCGGCTAAGTGAGGCTCCCATGCATTTGACGGGACCCTCCAGGCTGCTCTTGTGAGCACAAGTGATTGATATTCAACTCGTTTTCGGTGCTGCACTCCATGCTGTAACGCAAACCATTCCGCCCGATCGGTAAAAATGCCGGTAGAAATATAAGGCACACCCAACTGCCACAATATCTGGACAACAGGAGGCTTCGAATGTGGATCTTCAAGCCCAAGGTCGCTGAAAACAATCTTCCGGCCCCGGTCTTTTTCCCCGAGTTGAAGCCCTTTTGCACTGCGAAAAACGAGTATTTCCGACAAAGCAATGCTTTGGTCGCTCCCTGCCCTTCCACCCGGTACAGACAATGTCTCGCTGGCAAAATGCGGTTGGAAATTTACATTTGACCAATTCTGCCATGGAAATGACAGCGTTTCTTCGGGCCACCAGTGCCTCAAATGATCACGTACATCCACAGGGAACAGGTGTAACCAGCGGGCCGTCATTTTCCCGCCACCCGGAAAAAGGCCGTTTAGTACTGCCCGGTATTCGCCGGACTCTGTTGTATAAAACTGTAAGAGTGCGCCGATTTTTTCCAGGTGAATTTGATTTTCCAGTATTTCGACTGCTGTATTTCGATCCTCTTGTTCGAGAAACAGTTTGCAAAATGTCAAAAAAGGAATCGACTCGCCTTCTGCCAACAATTCAAACCCAAATTGGGTCAGCGCTGCGCGCAAGCCTGAAACCCGGTATGGGGCTGCATTTTTAATGGCGTCATCGATCTGGGCGGTAAGTTTGTGAACGATTTCAACAGGCAGGTTCGATTGAACAGGCGATTCCACATCTTCATAAAAAATGTGTTCTGCCGGAATGTCCGGACAAACGGCCCCATGTCGCTCAAAAAAAGCGCGGCACTGCACCAGTGCTTCCAACTGAGTTTCCTGTGCTTCAGCAAGCGATTGGAAAGGCATCGTTCGTGCCGCAGTGCGCAACCATTGCAACAAATAAGCGGCTTCGGTAAGCAATGCCGAGGCCGGCAAAAAGCCGAGGTAGTTATACAAACCGCCGCACCACCCGGGCGCGAGCCCTTGTTCTGGAAAAATCCATTCCAGCCAACCGTAATCAATCAATTGAAATACAAAGGATTGTATATCCTGCTCCGATCGGCCGGTGTGATCGGCAAGCATAACACGCAAATCGCAGCATCGGACAGTTTTTTTTGCTTCCTGAAAAAACGCCCTCACTTTTTCGAGCAATACGCTCACATCCAATTGCTGAAACCCTTCTTCTTGCCCGTTAAAATACAACCATTCATATGTTACGGGGCCAGTTTGCAGGCTCGGATTGAGCCGCAGACCCAACGTATTGTAAAATGCGGGGTCCACTAGCAAAAGGTCATACAAGGCCGGAAGCAATGCCACGTTAGGCGTAACGACACACTTGGCGGATGAAAATACCCTTGCCCATTCATCGGTATCATCCGGCGCCCTGTCCAGGTATTGCAGGCTCACTGTAGCCAATCTGCTGAGCGGTGTAGTTTTAGTGGCGCTCCGAAAAAGGTATTTGAGCAGTGCGGCAGCTGTTCTCCGGTCTTTTTTATGCCAGTTTTCGGGGATTGAACGGGCGAATTCCGGTAATTCGTGGAGTAGACTATGGCTGCTAAAAAGCAGGGAGCGGCAAATGGTTTCATTTCTGGCATACAGTGTCAGGCGTTTTTTTTCTTCCGTCAACCTTGCCTTGTATTTTTCCTCCAAATGAGCCAATACAGCCTGTTTGTAGGCGATGGCCTTGTTTAGTCCTTCCACCAACCCGGCGAGTTCGGGGCGTTTATCTTTCAGGTATGGATCGACTGGTACAACAACTTTGCCTGTATTCTTCCTTAATTGACGACGTAAATTAGTTGTGATTTTTTGCAACCGATTATCCGCGAACATGTGGTCCTTTTCGCTTTCAAAAGCAGTTTTAGCCGCAGAAAAGGCTAACTGCAGGCTAATGGAAACATCCCGATATGTTGCTGTAAGCATATCGACCTCGTCCTTCGTCCAACCCGGCCATTGCAAAGGCAACCCGGCAGTCCTTAAGAGCATCAAAGGAAAGATGTCGATAACGTGATCATTCATACTGCTTTGCGACGATTCTGATAACCATGAAAAAAATCTTTATTGTTCTTTTTTGGGCATTTGGCCTGTCGGTTGCTGCGCAGGAAATTGCCCCTAAAACATTTTTCTGGGGTGTTGTTACAGGCATAGAACAACACCGGTTAAGCGTGCAAAGTATCCCTTTAAAAGTAATGACGCCGGAATCACCATTGGCCGGATCAGAAAGAACCGGCACTCCTGGCGCATTATTGGGCGCATTCGTTCGCTGGCAACTCACCAGGGATCTGGCTATTCAACCGGAATTATTGTTTTCATACGCACAAAACAAGGTCCGTTTTTATCCTGAAAATATTTTGGGACGATATCGTTTTATGGATGTCGAAATACCGCTGCACTTCGTGGTAACCAATGCGCGCAAACAACTGCCTTTGCGGGCTTCTTTTTTGTTCGGCGGGCGCATCGGATGGAATTTCGCTGCCAATACTTCAGACAAACTAGCCCTGCTCCGCGAAAGAATGGCGGCAGATATCGGCCTGGGTGCAGAAATCAGGCTGCGAAAGTACCGAATCCAGCCCGAAATTGTCTATTCATATGGGCTGAACAACCTGCATGATTACCGCAATACGCTGTTTGATCCAGGCATCAGCAATGTGGTGCGCGATAGAATTACGATACGGGTATTGGTGTGGCGGTAGTGTTTAGTGTTTAGTGTTTAGTGTTTAGGGCGCTTCGCCCAAGGTATGGTGATATACCTT
>JADLCC010000398.1 GCA_020847425.1 Saprospiraceae bacterium | reverse complement strand
GCGGTCGGAGAGCAGTTGTCTTCGATGATTACATCCGGCAGGTTTACTGTAGCGCAGCACTGTGATGGGTTGGTCGAAACCGTCATATCAGCAGGTGTAGCGATAGAAGGACCTTCGTCGTCTACTACTTTGATCAACTGGTCGTGCTCTGAAACCTCGCTGGTACACCAGTCCAGAACGGTCCAGTGGCGCAGGATTTTGAAGGTACCGGCGCAGACGTCGATTTTTGTATCGTGGTATTGAGCACCCAGGTTGCAGAGTCCTTCGGACAATACCACGCAGTTGCCGTTGTATTGAATCAGTTCGTATACATCGTCCGCGTCGTTACCTTCTACAGTCGGAACGCCTGTAATACAAGGCTTGGTGCCTGCAGTAAGACCGCAGCCTTGGCAGTCGATCGTTACATCTTCAGGGAAGGTTACATCGTCCAGCGTGTATGGATCCAGTGTGATATCCTGTGTGCACTGGGAAGAGTTGCCCCATGCATCAGTAGCCGTCCAGGTACGGTAGATGTGACCGGTACCGCATGGGCCGCCGTCAACATATACGTCTTTTTTAGTCAGTGTAGGTGTGCTGCAGTTGTCGGTAACCGTTGGCAGTGGAACTGCAATGCTACCGTTCAGGATACCGTCTTTGTCAGCGCAGGTGAATGCACAGTTGCTTGGCTCGCCAAAGAAAACAGATGGCGAAATATCTACTGTGAAAGAGCCGAAATCACCATTGGAGAAAGTCGTAATAACCAATACATAAGTTCCGGGAGCAAGGGTCTCGATAATCTCAAAGTCATCGCCGATTTCGTCGTCGGAAGCTACAATGAAGTTGTCGCAAGGATTGTTCGGGTCAAAAGAATCGGCATAAAGAATGCCGAAACCGTCTTCTGGGAAGGAAACCTCGGAGAAGGTGTACTCGCCGGCAGTAGTTACCTCGAACGTAAATGCATCATAAGCCACATCGGTGCCAATGCCGGTCAGGCCGCAAGGAGGGCCACCTGAAAATGTACGGTTAAAGGTCGGGCTGTTATCAGTAAGTGCACCAGCATAAGAAGGAACCTCTACAGCGCCAGGAGTGCAACCGCAATCTTCAAATACTGGTGGCAGTTTATCTTCTATAGCGATATTGCCCCAGCAGGTGACTTCACCCGGGTCATATTGACCGTTACCGTTTACGTCGTCTACAACACGGACAGCCCATGTTTTGTGTACGTCATTTGGTCCGAGTACGCCTGCAACCCATGGGCCGTTGCCCAAAGGCAGCGTGCGGTCCAACTGAACGATATAGTCATCGTAGCAGTGGTATGGGCCGCCTTCCAGCACCTGGTCAGCGTTCAATACCAGTTCGCAGCTTTCGTCGAGCGATACGGTAACGAGGTCGTCACAGATCAGGGAAGTGATTGGAGTCGGGAACGGATTGACGATCAGGTCGAATTCGCAGATCGCAGAGTTGCCCGAGTCATCCACGAATGATACAGATACTGTAACCGGAGAATCATCCTGGTTCACGAGTACATGAACCTCCTGGCTGGCAGTCAACAAGCCGTTTATGCCGGCATTATCCGTAGCATTGAGCACCAGGTCGAACTGGTGGTCGCATTCGCCGGGAGCGAGCGTGTAGGTCAGGTCGGCAGGACAGTTGAGGATCACAGGATCTTCGTTGTCTTCTACCGTTACAACAAATTCATCGGTGTAGAAGCCGCAGTCAGAAGTTACGGTGAACTCAAAATTGTTTGTGCCTACAGGGAGGTTGAATACTGTACCTGCTGGCTGTGCTGGCTGGCCTTCCAGAGAAACGGTCACAACAGCGTTATCGCAGTTGCCTGTAAGGGTTTCAACCAGCGCAGGAGGAGTAGCGGTATAAGAACCGGTAGCCTCGCCCGGATCCGTAGAGATCGTAACATCAGGTGCTGCAGCAAGTTCGCAGACCAGGTTGTTCAGAGCATTGATACTAATAGACCAGCTGTTTATTGCACCGCCATCACCGTCAGCGCCGTCTATAACGGTAAGTGTCCAGGTTCCGTTCGGGTTATCGCCGAAGAATTTTTCAAACCCTTGTCTTGGCGTAAGCGTAACTTCGAGTGTCAAATCGGTATACGTACCATCTGTAACAATATTGCTGGCAGCAAAAGTACCAGCTGAAAATGGAGGCTCGTTACCGGGGTCCGCATCTACACTCCAAACAGTACCTGCAAAAACATTATCATTACTGCCTCCATTGGCGGCTGCGAGCACAACAGACTCCCCGTTTGGAGCAGTTATTGAAATTGTTGTCAGGTCAGAATTGAAAGAGTGTGTGATGTTGGTAGTGATCGTAGCGCCGACAAAAAACTCTTCCGCACCATTTACCTCAATATCTGAAGTGACGGTAGATGTACCATCTTCAGAAATGAAAACCGGATTGTTGTTGGACGCAATAGTATTTACAAGAGCTGGGACAGTCGCCGTATTCTTGAAATTCAAACTCCAACCGGCTAAAGTGCCGCCATCATTGGTAGCGTCATCGGACACAGTGAGGCGCCAAACCCCGTTCGGGTTCTCTCCATAAAACGCAGCCAGAGGCTCTTCAGGAGACAATGTACCCTTGGGTACGTTGTTGGTATAGGTAGCGCCGACAGCCCGCTCAGCAGCAGCATCGTCCCAGATAGTGCCGTTGAAGACATTATCATTGGTACCGCCGTTGTCCGAAGTAAGGGTTACGATGGTACCATCAGGGGATTCCAGTGTAATATCGAGGTTACCCGAGTTCGTGTGGGTAATGTTCAATAACACATTCAGGTCTACGATAACAGGCAGAAAGCCGGAAATGGTGATATCGGATATAACGACAACAGGAGCAGTTGAAGTTATCGCAGCATTAGGGGAAATATTTTGTGACTGGGCCGTAGTGGCAACAGCGCAATCTTGTGCGCTGATCTGCTGAGCAGACAAGCCCAGTCCGAACAAGACAATGAGAAGTCCCCGCATCAGCAAAGAAGTATTTTCTTTAATCATGAGATTAAATGATTTGAGAAAAGTGAAAAAATATTAGTTCAAAAGAAGGTTGGTCGTTTCAGACATGACGGTCTGAACATGGCCGGAAGTAAGGGTAATGTTTGTGTTGGGCAATTTGGTGAATTGCTCCGTCAACAGAACTGCGCCTTTGTCCAAAGCCTGCTGGGTAGTGAACCCGGCGTTTTTTAAGCGATCAGTCATGATAGCATAATACTCCATGCGCAGGTAAAGCAGACCAAGTTGGGTTTCTGTTCCACCATAGTCGTTCAGTTGGTCTTTTACCAGTTGGTTTTGAGCCTTGATTCTGGCAGTAGCCGCCGTAGGCGCTACCAAACTTTGGGCGCTAATTTGTTGCGCAGCACCGAACATGACAAATAAAAGCGCCAGTACGCGCAGGTATTTACCGGTCAGGCTTGCAAAAAACTTTTGATTCATAAAATGAAAAGTTTTAAAAAGTGAAAAGATAGTTGACTAGAATTTGGGCAGTCCGGGAAATTTATTTCTTTGCAGCGCCTGCAACCGATCGCAGGCTTGCTTGATTGTTTTTTATATCCTGTTTGTAGGATTGCAGGTCGATGCGGAGTTTGTTGAACATTTCCTGCGCCTGTTTAACATCCAGCATCCCCTGGTCATATCGTTCTTCAATGGCTTTGAGCGTACCCTGAAGCACGAGCATTTCACCTATGGTAATACAGGAATTTTCGTAAGCGGACTCGAGTTTCTCCATTCTTGCTTCCCCTTTTTCCGTCTGCTCCGTGCGCATGCTTTCCGCTTGCAGGCGCAATTGATTCATCTCTGTCATGACAGATTGTAATTCAACTTTCAGGCGCTGAACCTGGTCGGTGATAGGGGAACGGGCGGGAACTGCTGCGGTTTCGGCGGCGGGAGTAGCCTCCGTTTTTTCGGAAGACTGCCGGCAGGAACCAGCCGTCATCAAAAGTAGCAACGCTGAGCAGCGTAATATGCTAATAATATAGGTGTCCCGAAGAACCATACAGTGGAGGAAGGTTTTAGCAAAATGATTACACAACAAAACCGGAAATGTCAAATTCATCAAAACAAGAACGGGTAGTTTTCTCCTTCATCCAGTTAACAGGGTACAATACAAGAATGCTTCAGATACACAGATAACTGTGCTCCAAATAACAAATTTCGGATTGGGAGAAACAAATGAGGAGAGCAAACCGGAAAAAATGGGCCGAAGAAATCAGGCCGGATCCGAGAAACTTTCACTCATGAGATTATTGTAAGCGGATTAAAACGAAAAAAATCACTTGATTCAGCAAAAGTAGTTGTTCACACCGTTTAAAAGAAACATCCGGGGTTTTTTAGATGAAAATTTTTAATGCGGTGGTAAACGGAAAAAAAGCGGTCAAAATGTGTGATTTCCTTCTACAGGATCATGCTTCATTTTTGCACAGGGATTGGAGCAAATATTGTACCAAAGTTAAGTCCGAAGTCTATTGTCATCAGTCCGAAGTCGTCAGTGCGAAGTCCGGGTAGCGCGTGGGGGCGGGGTAGGCGCTATCCAGGGTGCCGTGTATGCTACGGTGTGCGCTGCGTTTGTCTTCCTGACGGGATCTGTCCGCTCTACGGCGCGTGTAACAAGATTTTCCCGCGTAGCGTACACCGTAAAGCGGACGGATCCCGACAGGAAGACAAACGTAGAGTGGACCGTAACGTACACCCATCACACGGCGCCCTTAACAGACGTAAACGCAACGAACGCACAAACCCCAGGCGTTAGCCCGACTTTGCACTTCGCACTGACGACTTCGCATTTCTTCTGACTTCGGACTGACGACTTCGCACTTCGGACTGATGACTTCGCACTTCGGACTGCCGACTTGCCAAAACCTCCCTGGCGTGTTCATAACCGATCTGTTCAATCAGGTCAAACTTGTTCCAGTCGATCAGGCTGACCCCATGGAGTGGCGGGTTGAAGTAAAAATCCACCAGTTCCCGGTGCGCCTGGGCGTGGTATCGCCCGCTGAGCATGGACGATTCCATAACCACAAAAAGCAGGTTGGGTAATTTGCGTTTGCGGTACACGTCCGTTTCGCTCCGGTCTTCTTCGCGGTGCATTTGCAAATCGACGGCAATGATGGCGCCTGCGCCCAGGCGGTTCATTTCATCTACCGGCATGTTATCAAACACGCCGCCGTCTACATACAGTTCATTTTCAAATTCAGCCGGGGGAAACACGCCCGGAATACTGATGCTGGCCCGGAGCGCAGTGGACAAAACACCGCTTCGGTGCAGGTGTGGTATGTTTCGGGTCAGGTTGCAGGAAACGCAAAAGAAATTCAGCCAGCAATCTTCGATCCGCAGGTCGCCGAAATTTTCCTGTAGCAGACTTTCCAGTTTTTTACCCCGGAAAATGGAAACGCGCGGCACGAGGTTAAAATCCGTCGGGCTTTTTTTGAACACTTCCCGGCACCGCCTGCGCATGGTTTCACCGTCCCAGTCGCGGGCAATGAGGGCGCCCATGATAGCGCCGATACTGGTGCCGCCAACCAGGTCCACGGCAATACCGGCTTCTTCCAGCGCCCGGAACACGCCGATGTGCGCAAATCCTTTGGCCGCGCCGCCGGAAAGCACGAGTCCCACGGCTTTTCCGCTGATAAACCGGGCCAGCCGCGCAAAATCGGCCTCGTTGCCCCGGCGCAGGTGGTGGTGAAAATTCAGGGTGCGGTGTTG
>JADLCC010000397.1 GCA_020847425.1 Saprospiraceae bacterium | reverse complement strand
TGCTGAAACGCTGGTTTGGAAAAACGATCATCCACTCCGCACACCGGTTCGCTTACGAACAGGCGCAAACCATCCTGGAAAACAAAGTACATGAAGAACTGAGCGAACTCCCCATTTTCCCGCAACTGGAATGGGCCGTCAAAACCCTCGACCGCATTGCCAAAGTGATGCGCAAAGAGCGGCATAAAAACGGCGCTATCGGTTTTGAAACGGATGAAGTGCGCTTCAAACTGGCGCCCGACGGTACGCCGCTGGAAGCCTACGTAAAGGAACGCAAAGACGCACACCTGCTGATCGAGGACTTCATGCTCCTGGCCAATAAGGAAGTGGCGCTGTTTATGGATAACAAAGGTAAGGATCAACAAGAGGTGCCTTTTGTGTACCGTATTCACGACTTGCCAGACCTGTCCAAAGTGGCAGATTTTGCACGTTTTGCAGCCGAACTGGGGCATCCGTTGAAAGTGGATACGCCGAGACAAATCGCACAGTCCTTTAACGACCTGATGTTGGCCGCCCGCAAGGATGACCGCCTGAAACTGCTCGAACCACTGGCGATACGCACCATGGCAAAAGCCGTTTATTCTACCAATAATATAGGACACTACGGGCTCGGGTTTTCCCACTACAGCCATTTCACATCCCCTATTCGCCGTTATTCCGACGTTTTGGCGCACCGGATCCTGGAGCGCAACCTCGAAGGGCGCACTTACAGGATTGATAAAAACAAACTGGAAGAGCAGTGTAAACACGTGAGCAACCAGGAGCGCAAAGCGGCCGACGCCGAACGGGAAAGTATCAAATACAAACAGGCAGAATTTATCCGCAGCCACATCGGCGAAGTATTTGAAGGTATTATCAGCGGCATCATCGACCGCGGTTTTTTTGTGGAACTACCCGAATCAAAAGCGGAAGGCCTTGTCGATTTCAGGTACCTCGACGATACTTATGTTGTAGAAGAAGGCAACCTGCGGGTAACCGGAAAACGCTACAAACGCCAGTTTAAAATGGGCGACCGGATCAATGTAATCGTTACTGCCGTGGATTTGCAAAAAAGGCAGATTGAGATGGAGTTGGCAGAATGATGAATGATGAATGATGAATGATGAATGATGAATGATGAATGATGAATGATGAATGATGAATTTACTTTGACATCGTGATGTTTGGTATTTTTAAGAAGAAGTTTTGTTAGATAAATTCTTCTTTTTAGTCAAGATAGAACTGCGCAATATTTTCATAAGTTCCTCACTATCAGACTTTAGTGACTTAAATTCCACTATATTCAGATAATCTGAATGATAGAGTAATTCTAACCAATAGAGCGTCTCTCCAATTTCTTTTTGAGCTATACTCAGTTTATGGATGAAATCTGTCCCGCTTTCTGCGTTAGCGGCTTCACGAACCATAGCTCCCGGATTTGTACCCGATCGCAAGACCTGCCGGCTCAGTATGTACTCCTTTTTTTCTTCTGTCAGGTAGCGATATAGCCTTACAACCCGCAAAGCCAGTTTGAATGATTTTTCATGAAGTGCGTCTTTTTTTATTGTTTCCATTGGATTAGTATTTAAATGAAAAAATATTCATCATTCATCATTCATCATTCATCATTCATCATTCATCATTAAACCAGCCCTTCCCGCACCAAGTCGTGCAAATGCACCATTCCCAGGTACTTTCCGTCTTCCATTACCAGCAATTGAGAAATAGAGTGCTCGCGCATCATAGCCAGGGCATTGACGGCCAATTCATCGGGCGCAATTGATTTGGGTGTACGCACCAGCAGGTCTATTGCGCTCACGCTGGAAAAATCGGCGCCGCGTTGCATCATGCGCCGCAGATCGCCGTCGGTGATAATACCCATCAGTTGTCCGGCTGTATCCAGTACAGCGGTGGCGCCGAGGCGTTTGGAAGAAATTTCTAGGATAATATCCTGCAAACTGGCATCCGGACCAATAGCGGGGCGCTCGTGCAAGGTGTACAAATCGCGGACGCGGAGGTACAGTTGTTTGCCCAGTGCGCCACCCGGGTGGAACTTGCCGAAGTCTTCCGGTGAAAAACCCTTGTACGCCAGCAAAGCCACCGCCAGCGCGTCGCCCAAAGCCATTTGTGATGTAGTGCTTGCCGTAGGGGCCAGGTTATTAGGGTCTGCCTCCTGCTCGATGGGCGTCCACAACAAGTAGTCGGCCTGGCGGGCCAGCGTGCTGTTGCGCTGGGCGGTCATGGCAATCAGCGGGTTGCCGAAATTTTTGAGCAGGGGAATGAGCACCTTTATTTCGGAGCTTTCGCCACTTTTGGACAGGCACAGCACCAGGTCGTGTTCGCGAATCATACCCAGGTCGCCGTGTATGGCATCGGCGGCGTGCAGGAACATCGCCGGTGTTCCAGTGGAATTGAGCGTCGCCACTATTTTTTGCGCGACGATGGCGCTTTTGCCGATTCCGGTGAGTATCAGCCGGCCTGTTGAAGCGGCAATGGTTTCCACACAACGCCCGAAATCAGATTGCGCATCCAGGCTGTCTGCCAGGGCGAGTAAAGCATCCGCTTCAATACGAATTGTTCTGCGGGCTAATTCAAGTAGATCCTTGTTTTCCAAAAATTTTCGTTTTTTACGCCGCAAAACTACTCCAGACCAGTATCTGTTTTCAAATTTTTCCGATTATGCGCACCTTGAATGTTATGATTTGCCTGATTTTCCTGCTTTTTGCCGGCTGGCAATACAATGACCCGGACCCCTATATCTGGATTCCGATTTATGGATTCGTCGCTTTAGCATACGGTCTTGCAGCATTCGGCATGGAAATGCCTTACAAAATTTTGGTATCGGGCTTGATTTTAATGACGATTTATATGCTGACATATATCCCCGATCTGTACCGCTGGATACAAATGGGCGAGCCTAGTATCGTCGATACCATGCAAGCCGAACGCCCCTGGATCGAATTAACACGGGAAGGATTCGGGTTAATGCTCTGTGTGGCATTCACTGGCTGGCGCGTACGGCTGGCCAGGCGGCACAATTAACCAAATATAATTTTATACGAAATTTTAAAACGGCTGAAAATGTCATTTTAAAATTAGCATTTTCCCCTACGTTTGGAATATTATTTGGAATTTTGAAGCACTTGTTTGTTATCACCAAATAATCGGCGGAACATTCACTTTTTATTTGCAAATATCTCTGACATAAGTTACCAGTATTTCAACATTTTTTTTTCTATCTTTGACGGCTTTTTAAAAAAGGCCTCCTGCCAGCAACGGGGTGACTCCAAAAGTCACCCCGTTGTTTATCAGCGCCAGCCGTAAAAGCGTTGCTCTAAAATTAATATACAAAAAAAATCGGGCAACAGGTATTGGATTATTTCAAAAATCCTTAATTTCATCGGCGAAAATTTTCACGCCCTGCCCTAAAGTCGGCCGGGGTATTTTTCACCATTATACACGGAGTTTTTACGACCGGACAGATAAAATTAATCGAACAGAAGATGTCAGCGATTGCTACCGAACACGATATAATCACCGAAAGCCTTCAGAAATATTTCGGTTTTGATGCTTTTAAAGGCGACCAGCGCGCCATTATCCAAAGCCTTTTAGAGGGCAAAGATACCTTTGTCATCATGCCTACCGGGGGCGGCAAAAGCCTCTGCTATCAGTTACCCGCCCTGATGTTGCCCGGTACAGCGATTGTTATCAGTCCGCTGATCGCCCTGATGAAAAACCAGGTGGATTCCATTCGCGGCTATTCCGAAGAAGACGAGGTGGCGCACTTCCTCAATTCCTCGCTGACAAAAGCGCAGATGAAAAAAGTGAAGCAGGATATTACGGATGGAAGAACAAAATTGTTGTTTGTTGCCCCGGAAACCCTGACGAAGGAAGAGAACATAGAATTTTTCCAGAATTCCAACATCTCATTTGTAGCGGTCGACGAAGCCCACTGTATTTCTGAATGGGGTCACGACTTCCGTCCGGAATACCGCCGCATCCGGTTGATGCTCGATGCTATCGCCCGCGATGTGCCGATTATGGCCCTGACGGCAACTGCAACACCAAAAGTGCAGCAGGATATCCTGAAAAACCTGGATATGACTGCTGATGCGACATATATCTCTTCGTTTAACCGCGACAACCTGTTTTACGAAATACGCCCGAAAATCAAAAAAGACCAGACGATCAAATCGATCATCCAGGTTATCAAAGAAGAGTTTCGGGGCGAATCCGGTATCGTTTACGTGCAAAACCGTAAAACTGCCGAAGACATCGCAGAAATGCTGGTCGTCAATGATATCAAGGCCGCACCTTACCACGCCGGCCTCGACCCAAAAACACGCGCCAATACGCAGGACGCATTCCTGAAAGAAGATATCGATGTGATTTGTGCTACCATTGCTTTCGGGATGGGCATCGACAAACCTGATGTGCGCTTCGTCATTCACTACGATATGCCGAAGTCGATCGAAAACTACTACCAGGAAACCGGCCGCGCAGGTCGTGATGGCCTTGCCGGAAAATGTATCGCGTTTTACAACTACGCTGACATCCTGCGCCTGGAAAAATTCCTGCGCGACAAACCTGTGGCCGAGCGGGAAATGGGCGCACAACTGATGCAAGAAGTGGTCGCCTATGCAGAAACAGCCTCCTGCCGCCGCCGCTTCCTCCTGCACTATTTCGGTGAAGAATTTGAGGAAAGCAGGTGCCAGAAAATGTGCGACAACTGCAAAAATCCGAAGGAAAAAGTAGAAGTACAACAGGAAGTCATTCACGTCATTCGCTGTATCCTCGACCTGAATGAAAATTACCTGATGAAGACGGTGATGGAATATCTCATGGGTAAGGAAACCAAAGAGATGAAGGATTTCGGGTTTGCCGACATGGAACTGTTTGGAATCGGAGATACCAGAGACGAAAATTTCTGGAGCTCCATTTTCCGCCACGCCATGATCAACAACCTGATCTACAAGGAAATAGAACAGTTCGGCTTGCTGAAAGTGTCCGACGCCGGGCGGGAGTATATCAAAAACCCTTACCCCATCCAGATTACCATCAACCACGACTTTGAAGACGGCGATTACGATATCGACGACGAAAAAGGCGGCACCGCCGTACTCGACGAGCCGCTGATGGCCATCCTGAAAGACCTGCGCAAAAGCATAGCCAAAAAGCACGACCTGCCGCCGTATATCATTTTCCAGGACCCGTCTTTGGAAGATATGGCCACGCAGTACCCGGTTTCTTTGGATGACCTGACAAAAATCGTCGGTGTTTCGCAAGGCAAGGCCCTGAAATACGGACAGCCATTTGCCGATGCGATCAAAAAGTATTGCGAGGAAAATGAAATCGAGCGCCCGATGGATATTACCATCAAAACGGTCGCCAATAAATCCAAAACAAAAGTCGCTATCATCCAAAGTATCGATCGCAAAATTCCGCTGGAAGACATTGCGCGTTCAACGGATATGAGCCTGATCGAACTGATGGAAGAATTGTACGGCATTGTACAGTCGGGTACCAAGATCAAACTGGATTATTACCTGAACAAGGTGATTGATGAATATGTACGCGAAACCGTAATCGAATACTTTAAAGAAGCGGATACCGATTCCGTGGATGAAGCATTCAAATTACTAAAAGACGACGAAATCACCTGGGAAGAAATACAATTGATGCGCTTGAAGTTTCTTTCGGATTACGCAAATTAATAAAGTGTCATAAAACATGAGTCATCCCAAAATCCGGGATGACTCATGTTGTTATTTTTATACAAACCGCTCATTACCATTGATTTACGGAAATAACAATACGGTTGCAGTTGGATAGTGTGGAAAAACAAATGCAAACGAATTTCAATTTTAACATACAAAGGCTTCTTTAGACCGATTGAAAAACTGATTTTTGCACATCATTTGACTTCCCTGAAGCATAGAATGATGTTAAAAGGTGGCTTCTCCACCTCATTTACAGAATAAAACAGCCCCGCCAGCGTTTAACCGCCGCTCTGTATTTATATCCTCAATACTGCAACCTCAATACATCCTGTGTCAAACGGCACATCCGGGATTTTTTTGAAAAAAGTAAACGGCTGCTTTCAGGCAACTTGAAATCTTTTGTAAAACATTGATTGTCATTGCTTTTTGCCTTTTGTGCTTTGCCTTTTACTTTACACGATCCGTATTATTGTCTAAAAAAAGAAAAGATATTTGCCCATGCAGTGTAAGTCTTTTGTTATCAGTTTGGTAGCGCTTTTTTCAACCCTGTTTACAGCCACTGTTTCGGCCCAAAGTGAAGTACAAGTAGCGGATTTGGAAGATCCGATTGATACCACTGATATGCTGGTAGCCAAAGGCGGCAGCACCTTTACTGATGCTCAACTCAAAGAACGCTTGTCCCAATTGAGCAGTTGCGTCGAACTCCGCTCCACTGGCGTGGTAAAAGGTTATATCAAAACCTACGTACAGGTGAAAACCGAAAAAGCCCGCAATATGCTGGGCCGCAGGCTGACTTACTTCCCGCTTTTTGAACAGAAACTTAAAGAACACGGACTCCCTACAGACCTGAAATACCTGTCCGTAGTAGAATCTGCCCTGAATGCAAAAGCCGTTTCGAGGGTAGGCGCCACCGGCCTTTGGCAGTTTATGCCCGCTACGGGCAGCGATTACGGCCTCCGCACCAACAGCGCCGTGGAAGATCGCAGCAATCCGGTGAAAAGCACCGATGCCGCAGCCCGCTACCTCAAACACCTCTACAAACAGTTCGACGACTGGGCCCTGGCTCTGGCTGCATACAACAGCGGCCCGACCCGGGTGAACAGCGCCATCCGCAGAGCCGGAAGCCGCAGTTTCTGGTCCATACAACGTTTCCTCCCGCAGGAAACCCGCAACTATGTCCCCGCATTTATCGCCGCTACTTACCTGTGCAACTATTACACCCTGCACGGACTGCGCCCAATCGATCCGGATCTGGACGAACAGCTGACCGATTACATGCTGGTGTACGAAGGCATTTCTTTCCGCGACATCGCCGAAGCCACAGGGGTGCCGTATGCGTCCATCAAAAACCTGAATCCGGGTTTCCGGCGCGATTATGTTCCACCTTCCAATGACGGACATTATGTGGTTGTGCCACAACGGGTTATGCCGGCTTTTGTGCGTTACCTGAACAGTGTGAGCAGCGTGCGCAAGTATGTTTGGGAAAACAGCGACCTGGCAGCCATCAGCGGCGCCGAAACCGGCGACGGACGGTATTACCAGAGTTCCGTAAATGTTTCGCAAGCAGAACACATCGATGCCTTCGCTCAAAAACTGGGTTTGTGCGGCGATCAACTCTGTGCCTGGAACAAACTGAGTTCCAATTTTGTGTA
>JADLCC010000396.1 GCA_020847425.1 Saprospiraceae bacterium | reverse complement strand
GTGGCAATGACTGCCGGCAACAACAGCAATACGCCCCCTGCGAGGATCTGCCAGTCCGGCGCGCCCGTTTGTTGCCAGAAAAACAGCAGAAAGCCGATTAATATGCTGACCGTCAATCCCGTAAATCCCGCAGGTTTTTGAGCAAAACGCGGCCCTTTTAATACGGCCAGCGTATTGCAGCCACATTGGGAGTCGCCGATAAAATCTTCGAGGTCCTTGATTTGTTCCCGCAACAAATTGGTCATAAAAGCAAACAGTCCGTACAACCACACCGAACTAACGGCATTTTGCATGGCTTCCGGTTGAATAAAAGAGGTAATCCAGATCGGGCGTTCTTCCGGGAAAATCATGATAATGGGAACGACACCGCACAAAACCGATACCAGGAAATTGCCCATAATTGCGGTGCATTTCAACTGCCAGGCATACAAAAACAAAAGAAAAGAAACACCTGGAAACACCCATAGGGGCCAGTGGTTGGCCGGCTGGAGGTACTGATCGATGGCAAATGCCAGCAAATGCACCAGAATGACCAAACCGGAATACAACACCAGTGCAAATGGGGCAGGCAAATAACGCCCCCAGATGACCCGGTGCGGTTTGTTGATCAGGTCAATTTCTTTGTCGTAATAATCATTGAGGATATACCCGGCCAGGGTGGTGAGTACCGTGGCAAGTGCAATTAACCCGAATGTCAGGGGTGTTAATATTGGCAATCCGCCCGCTTTTAATATAGCCGGGCGCAGTGTAAACCAATACGGTATGAATTGTGTGAGGAACACAATCAATAGGTTCGGAAAGCGAAACAGACGAATAATAGCCAGCACCTGATTCATGCGGCACAAAGTCTGAAAATTTTAGATATATTTCAATCATTTCTCTCACTTCTCACGCTCTCACTTCTCACCTCTCTTCAGTATTCCGGCCATTTGCCCTGAATCTTCATCACTTTTTCGATGATATCGCGCACACAGCCGGCGCCGCCGGGCAGCGGCGAAATATAATCGGAGATTTCAATCACTTCCGGAACGGAATCGGCAGGGCAGGCGGAAACAATCACACGGCGCATAACTGGCAGATCGGGCAGATCATCGCCCATGTAGCACACTTCGGAGGAAAGCAAGCCGCTGCGTTCGAGAAAGGAGTGAAATGCGGGAAGTTTTTCTTTGATACCGGAGTAATATTCCGTGATACCCAGGTCCGTGAGTCTTTTTTTTGTGCCTTCCGAGCGCCCTCCGGTGATTACGCCAATGGTGTATCCTGCCTCGATGGCCCATTTCACCGTCTGCCCATCCCGCACGTTCATGGTGCGCAGCAGTTCTCCGGTTTCCGTAACCTGTATGGTATTGTTGGTAAAAACGCCATCCACATCAAAAACGAAACCTTTGACGGCGCGCAGTTTATCAAACAAATGAACGAGTTCGATCTCCACCGGGGGAATGGAGGAGAGATCGGGAGGAATAAAACCTACCACCGCATTGATCCCCACTTCCGGGAGATCGTTGGGTTGTCCTATTTGTTGTTCGCTCGCCATTCGTATACCCATTTTGCCTGGATTTGCTCCAGGTGGCCTTCGTTGGATTCTTCTTTTTTGCCCTCAAAATTAGGGATTTCCAAAATCCACTGGAGCAACTCCGTAAACCGGATCCGGTAAATTTTGCTTTCGTCAAACTCCGCGCCGAAACGATCGTACAACGCCATGGCGATATCCTCGTGTTCCGCCCAGTTGATGGGCATGTTGTCAAAATCTTGAAAAGGCATGTTTGTATTTTTGTGTTTTGGTGTTTTTGTGTTTTAGAAGTGGAAATGCCTGGCATTGGTATATACCGATACGAAGCGCTCTATTTTGAACTTAGTGGAGGGCAGTGCGCGCTCTAAAACACTAAAACCCCAAAACACAAAAACACTCCATAAATCAATGTTCGTGTCCAATAATCCCTTTCTGATTGGGGATAATGACAGTTACGTCGGCGTCTTCTTCAAGTATGACACACTGGCAAGCGAGTCTGCTTTCCAGGCGCGGGTTGATCGCGCGATCGATGAAGTCTTCTTCTTTATCTGAAATTTCCTCCAGGAATTCGTCACCTTTTTCAACATAAATGTGACAGGTGGAACACGCGCACACCCCGCCACAATTGTGGTTCAGGTGCACATCATGCTCCTCGGTGAGTTCCAGGATGGATAAATCCAGAAATTTGCCCGTCACCGTTTTCGGGGGAATGCTGGTATCTTCGAATTGAAATGTTACTGTAGCCATTTATCTCTAAACCTTCAAGAGGGGTGCAAAGGTAGTTTGTGAGCGTTCAAACACTACAAACTTCAGAAGGTTTTCTGAAATATTGTTTAAGAAACTGTTTTAAAACCCCTGCCGAGGCGAAAAGGCTTAGATTTTAAGGGTAGATGAGATTCATTTTTCAAGGCATAGTGGTGCCTATTCCTTTAAAAATGGATAAAATATAGCCTTAAAAGATAAGTCTTTGCGTCTGGCAAGGGGTTTTAAAACAGTTTCTAAGATTCGGTCAATACTTCCGGTCGCATCAGTTCGTGCCAGCGTTCGCGGGAGTATTTGGGCAGCGCGCCGGGTCTGGAAAACTGCTGCAAATACAACAGATTCGGCTTACCTTCCACCGGTTCGCGCAATATTTCATAATGGCCTTTTGCGTGTAACAACAGCGACCGTTGGGCGCCCGGCGCTTGCACGGGCATGGCGTACCTGATCAGCGCTTCGTCGCCGATGTTCGGCTGGCTGTAATACAGCCCGTCGTCGTTGCGCAGTGCTGCAGTCCTATCTTCTCCGTTTTGCCCGATAGCAGATAAGGGCGACAAGGTTTGTATCGCAACCCGTTCATTTTCAGTGTAATCGACAGCGACGTAATCGATTTCCCAAAACTGGAAACCGGATGTCAGGCGAACCCGCAACTGATCGCCGGGGAAGGCAGAGAGATCAAGCGCTACCACGTCTTTTTTCAGCGCCATGGGGCCGGAGAGGTTGAAATAATCGACCGGTGTCCACTTGCCGTCTTTGGACTCAATTGCCACCTGCAAGGGAATTTGTTGTTCAAATATCCATTCCCGGATGTCTTCTTTGCTTTTTTTCAGGTAACGTTGGCGGATTTCAGGGCTGTATTCGCCGAATTCATCCAGGAAAAGGCCGTACATGTAATCCATCCAAAAAGAGTTTTTTGCACGGATCACCAGTTTGGCGTGTTGCGCCTCGGCAGGTTTGTCGAACGTAAGCACGAGTCCTTCCAAAGCATCGTGCCGGGGATTTTCTGTATTTCCAACAAAAGCGAGGGAATCGGTTCTAACAATGTGTGATTTTTTATCAACCCCTTGTAAATCAACGGCTTGTACTGGCTCAAAAGGCTGGCGAATAGTCTGAACAGCACCGTTTTTATCCCATAATACCTCTGTTCCCGGTGCATGGTCCACTACCAGCAATTCCAGTACATTGGTGTGCTGGATTTCTCTGGCCCTGTTGGCCAGCCGCACCTGGTATTCCCCTTCCCGGGGCAAAAGTCCGGGCATGGGAAGCCAGTCGTGTCGTTCCAGTTGCGGATAAACGGCGCCGGAATACAGTTCACCCTGAAAAAGGGCGCCGTCCGGGTTTTCAGCATAGACAAAGGGGCAGGACGATTTGGTCAGCAAAGCCACCAGCGATATGGCCAGAAATGCAACGCCCACACTGGCCAAAACTACCCCTACTGTTTTGCCGTGGTTGATTTCATACACCTCGATTTTGTCAAATTGCTCGTAATTGATCGTCATCGTTGCCGTATCCGCAAGGGTCATGGCAAATTGGGGTTTGGCAAACAACAACACTTCATTTCGGCTGTTTTTGGCGTCCTGCCTGTTGCGGACCATGGAAATTTCCATCGCTTCTACTTCTGCCATTTTAGTCAGGTGGCAGTGCATCACCTTCGGCTCAAATTTAAAATCGGAGACATACCACATCTTTGTCAAAGGGTGCGCGCTGTCGATCACGTAGAAACTCAGGTTTTCCAGTGGGATTTTAGCCAGCCTGCTTTTGGCCAGGGGGTACCGTTGATAATACAAACACCCGCTTTGTTGAAACAGAAAAACAAGCAGCAGAACGTGTGCCAGCCAGAGTCGGCATGTGCGAAGTTGTTGCATAAACTAAGAGTAAAAGTGTTGATTATCAGAACCCTATACCCATTTGTATGGTAGGTAAAATAAAAAAAGTAGTGTATTCCGAAACGTAATAGGGGTTATAAACTCCGAAAGAGCCCGCATTGGTTTTGGTGGATTCGCGCCCGAAAGGCAGGGCAAATTCCAGCATGATATTGTCGAAACGGTATTGCCAGCCCCAGCGCAGCATTATTTTGGTGACACGCAGGTTGAAATTGATGTAATCGACATCATTGGGAGGCGGATAAATGGAACTGCTGCTGATCCTGAATTTGCGCAAACCATAACGCAACTCAGGTCCAAAATAGACCTTGCTTTTTCTACCCGTCAACCGGCCATGCAGGAAAAACTTGCCAAAAACTCCCATTTCCATGCTGTTTCTCCGCAATTCGCCTTCATAATAGGCATTGGACAACAGATATTGACTCCATACGACGCCATAGTGCTGATACGGCCCCCTTTGCGTTTCTACAGAAAGGTTAAAGAGTCGATGCCCCGGGTCCGACCATTGCATGGACAGCCCGGTTTGAACGATGGCTTTAAAAACACGGCCTCCGGCAAACGCCTCCTCCTCTTCTTCGGCTGTTTGTGCAAAAGCCCTGCAGGTCAGCAATATTGCGACTGACATCAATATCAGAAATCGTACACCTGAACGTTTCATGGCTGATACTTTTGGAATTCCATATATCGTATTTTTCACCTGTGAAGTTACAAAGTACTTCATTTGTCTCGTTCCCTTTTTCTTGAATCCTGCCAAAGTGAAATTTTTTTTTCTTAAATAGGAAGATTACCGAGGGGTAAATGCAGAAAACCCCTACTTTTGGCTGTTTCGACCCCCAATGATAATTTATTTAGAGCGCTTGTTATGCAATTCGGAACCCACCAATCACAACCGACCAACGAAGAACCTGAATTCAAACGATGGAAATTCAGGGAATTGAAGATTTATGCTTCGACGGAATGGCTTGCTGATAATAAGAAAAAATACCGCCAGGTTTTCGATCGACTCGAAACGACCTATATCTACGCAGAACTCTCTTTCCACAATAAGCATTTTGATATTGAAGACTGGGAAGTGAACGTGGAATTGCGCTGTTATGCTGTCAAAAAACAGCGTAAAGAGATCTGTGTGCTGCCATTCCGCCGCAAAGTGAGCAAATACGATGCGGTCGGATACATCCGCGAAGGCTGGGGCAACAAACAGGAAGGGGTATTCTGGAAAAAAGGCGCTTACTACTGGGAAGCCTGGATTGAAGGCGAAAAGGTCGGCAGCAAATATTTTTACATCGAAGAAGCAGGCAGGCCGCTCAGTAAAACGGACAACCCGTATTGCCAGATCACTTCTCTGCGCATGTATGAAGGGCCTTATGACGATATCCCGGAGTTTGAGCGCCAGTACATGAAGCGTTTTTACGGTGAGGAAACCCGATATATCTACGCCGAAATCACGCTCAAAAACCTCCTGCTCAGCAAACAATGGCAGTGCGAGTTGTTCATTAAATTTTACAACGACGCCCGCGAACTGAAAGGCCAGGTCGTGCGCCTGCATAAAGTGGAAAAAAGCGACGACGGTATGAAAATTACCGCCGGCTGGGGCAGCAATGTGAAAGGTTCCTGGCGCAACGACCGTTACACTGCCGAAATCGTTTTTATGGACCAACTCATGGCTGTTATGCCCTTTGAAGTGGGCCTGGAGTGGGACGAAGGCGTTAATGCCGTCTTTTTGCCGGATAAAGGGCAGCAGGTTTTCCTGCAACCCGACGAAGAAGACACCGAGGCATTTGAAGAAGTGCTCGCCAAACTCGATGCGCTGATCGGCCTCAATGAGATCAAATCCAAAGTGCGGGAGCACGCGCAATACATTCAGTTTCTGCAACTTAGAAAAGAAAAAGGATTTGCTGAAAAAGACGGAATCAATGTGCATTCCATCTTTATCGGCAATCCTGGCACCGGCAAAACAACCGTTGCCAAAATGATGGGCCGCTTGTACAAAAAAATGGGCTTGCTCACCAAAGGACATGTCCATGAAGTGGACCGCACCGATCTGGTCGG
>JADLCC010000395.1 GCA_020847425.1 Saprospiraceae bacterium | reverse complement strand
TAAACGCGTCACAGCGCATTGCGACACTGTTTATGGAACTGCTGGAACGCCAGTTTCCCATAGACGAAAACCATCCTAGAGTGGGGCTCCGTTCGGCATCCGATTTTGCGCAGCAACTGAACATCCACGTCAACCACCTGAACCGGGCGGTCAAAGCGGTCACCGACAAAACGACGACTCAAATCATCAGCGAACGGGTTTTGCAGGAAGCAAAAATCCTGCTGAAGCACAGCAAATGGAACGTGTCTGAAATTGCCGACGCATTGGGGTTTACGGAGGTGACGCATTTCAATAATTTTTTCAAAAAGCACGTGCAGATGAGTCCGCTGAAATTCAGGAATGCTTGATTTATGGCCGGGTTTGATGGATTTGTGTCTTCACCTTCAAGTTCTAATGTTCAAAACCACCTTGCGTTGTCTATATCAAAACTTTAACAAAAAAAATGAATAGAATAAACTTTGTAATACTCGCAATGATGACTTTGTTTTCCTGCAAATCAATCGTCCGTAATCTTCCTGAACATACAACGATTGTAAACGGAGAAAAGAAAATACAGGTGAAAGCCCCTTCAACGCAACCGTTTGGCAAAGAAGCGTTTGAATCTTCTGATAAAACGACATTAAGGTGGCTGGGCATGGCGGGATTTCTTGTTAACAGCCGGGGTACAACTTTTATGATTGACCCGCTGCTGGAAGGGTTTGATATGCCTGTTATGATTGATTTCCCTATTGCCGCCAAAGACGTTCCCCGATTGGATGCTATTTTGGTCACGCACAGTGATAACGACCATTACAGCATCCCGACCTGTCTAGCCTTGAAACCGGTAACCCGTTCTTATCACTCCACTGTTTATGTAGACTCGCTAATGAAAAACCAGGGATTGCCCTCATTCGGTCATGGCATCGGCGCAAGTTTTGATATAGAGAAAGTCAGGGTAAAAATTACCGCAGCCGACCATAGCTGGCAAAATGCTTACCCCGGAACCAGTAGTCGTTATTTCAGAAATGAAGACTGCTCCGGCTTCTGGATTGAAACCCCCGACGGGAATATCTGGGCAACAGGCGACTCCCGCCTGATGGAAGAGCACCTGCATATGCCGACACCAGATGCTATTTTATTTGATTTTTCTGATAGTGAATGGCATTTTGGATTGTCAGGTGCGGTAAAACTGGCAAATGCCTACCCGAATACGCCGCTTTTGCTGCATCATTGGGGATCGGTAGATGCCCCTGATTTTGCACCATTCAATGGCGACCCGAAAAAATTGTACGATCTGGTTGTCAACCCGGAACGGATTCATGTCCTGGCGCCGGGCGAGCCGTTCAAACTCAAAAGATTGAAAAAAAACAAGTAAACAACCATAGCATGATAAAAATACCCGGCTTAATGCCACTTATCCTTATCGCAGCCATGCAGACTTTTTTTTCTTGTGATAGCCCTGCTCATGCAGAACAAAATCAAATGGTACGATTAGCGAAACTTGTAATTGATTCCACACAGTTGGAAAGTTATAGAGCGGCACTCAAGGAAGAAATTGAAGCCTCTGTACAACTCGAACCAGGAGTGCTGACTTTATACGCCGTTGCAGAAAAAAATAATCCCACCCACATCACGATTCTGGAAATATACGCAGATACAAACGCCTACAAGGCACATTTGCAAACGCCCCATTTTCTCAAATACAAAACAGGCACAAAGGAAATGGTCAAGTCTCTGGAATTAATCGAGGCTACTCCCCTGATTCCCGACATGAAGATAAAATAAGTGTCTTTGCCGCCAATAAAGCCTTGCTGGATTTGATTCATCAATTTGCCGCAAGTAAAAATGCCACCCCTGCCCAAATCGCACTGGCCTGGGTGCTGGCACAAAAGCCGTGGATCGTGCCTATTCCGGGCACTACAAAACTGCATCGCCTGACAGAGAACAACGCAGCTGCGGCCATCGAACTGACGGCAGCAGAATTACAGGAAATGGAGGCCGCTTCCGTACACATTAAAGTGACCGGTACGCGCTATACGGAGGCGATGGAAAAGTCGACGGGACTATAAGTAGTTATCGGTTAACAGTTATTCGTTATCAGGCTTGATACTCAAGCATTTGTATGAAAATAACTCAAACTGATTTTAACCCCATAACTTAATACTAAACGTGAATTTCAAATTCCCGATCACGCTTTTAAGTGACAGAAGACCTTCCGGCAAATTTTAATAATAACTTTTTTTCAACTATTTGACCATCATGGCAATCTACAACCTGAATATCAACGGAAAAACCCGTCAGGTGGACGTCGATCCCTCCACGCCCCTGCTTTGGGTATTGCGCGATCACCTCGATTTGCAAGGCGCCAAGTACGGCTGCGGCATCGCGGCCTGTGGCGCCTGTACCGTTCATATGAACGGAAATGCCATCCGCTCCTGTGTAATGCCGGTCTCCGCATTGGAGGATGCAACCATCACTACCATTGAAGGCTTATCCGAAAACGGCGACCACCCCGTGCAAAAGGCCTGGCTGGAACACGATGTTGCCCAGTGCGGCTATTGCCAGGCAGGACAAATCATGAGCGCAGCAGCATTGCTGAAAAGTACACCCAAACCCAGCGATGAGGACATTGATACCCTCATGCACGGTAACATCTGCCGTTGCGGCACTTACATCCGCATCAAGGCTGCTATCAAGGCTGCCGCCGAATATTGATCGTTTTCATCCTAAAAATTAAAAAAATGAGCATTGTCAAAACAGCATACAACAGGCGTTCATTTTTAAAAGTGACGGCGCTTTCCGGCGGCGGCATGATGCTTGGCTTCAACTGGTTTGCCAACCTGGCGCCTGTTGGAAAATCGGGCAAAGCGATCAACACAAAGGATTGGGTTGATTTGAACGGTTTTGTCAAAATAACGGCAACGGGCGAAGTCACTATCTTCTCGCCAAATCCCGAATTCGGCCAGAACCTGATGACTTCCATGCCCATGATCGTGGCGGATGAACTCGACGTGGACTGGAAAAATGTAGGCGTGGAGCAAGCGCGGTTCAATACCGAGATATATACCCGTCAGTTTACGGGCGGTAGCCAGTCGATCCGGCAAGGCTGGCAGGCACTACGCACGGCGGGCGCATCTGCCAGGCACATGCTGGTGCAGGCAGCCGCACAGACATGGCAACTCCCTGCGGAAGAAATCAGCACTGAAAACGGGGTGTTGTACCACAAAATCAGTGGAAAATCGGCCCCCTACGGCGAAATGGCTTCATCAGCGGCCCTGATACCGGTACCCAAAGAGATCAAACTCAAAGAAATAAAAGACTTCAAAATCGTCGGCACTTCCCGCAAAAACGTGGAAGGCGCCAAAATCGTGACCGGCAAACCCATGTTCGGCATAGATTACCGCAGGGAAGGGATGCTCATTGCCATGATCGCACACCCGCAGGCTTTCGGGATGAAATTGAAGTCTTTCGACGCTACTGCGGCCAAGGCCATGCCGGGGATCCGGGATGTCTTCTCTTTTCAGGTTTTAAAAAATGATTATGAAAAAGAAATGTTCGACACCCGAACGTTCAACGACCTCGTGGCGGTGGTAGGCAACAGCACCTGGGAAGTGATGCAAGCCAAAAAAGCCCTGCAAATGGAATGGGAGCCGATAACAGATACGAAGGAAATACAAAATTTCAGGGGGCAAAAACGGGAGGTAACTATCCCCGGCGGACTGGAAAGCAGCGACGTTCATATCCAAAAAATGGCCGAATCAGGCGCCAAATCAGCAACGGTGGCGCGAAAAGACGGCGATCCGGAAACAGCCTTTAAAAATGCAGCCAAAATCATAGAGCGCAGTTATTCTGCCCCCTTCCTCGCGCACAACTGTATGGAACCGATGAACTGCTTCGCACATGTGACGGCAGAAAAAGCGGAGTTGGCCGCTCCGATTCAGGCGCCTGAGTTTATCGAAAAAACACTTTCCGCCAGACTTGGCCTGCCGATCGACAAGATCGACATCGAGTTGACCCGAATGGGCGGGGGCTTTGGCCGCCGGGCTTACGGACAGTATATGGTGGAGGCAGCAGTCATTTCACAACAGATGAATGCCCCGATCAAGTTGATTTACACCCGGGAGGACGATATGACGTACGGCATCTACCGCCCCGCTTACCACGCCACCTACCGCGCAGCACTGGACGCCGATAAAAACCTGATCGGTTTTCACGTCACCGCAGGAGGGATTCCGGAAAGTCCGCTCCATGCCAATCGTTTCCCCGCCGGAGCGATAGATAATTACCTGGCGGAAGAATGGGCCATTCCTTCCAATATCACCATCGGGGCCTTCCGCGCACCGAGGTCCAACTTTATCGCCGGCGTAGAGCAGTCATTCCTCGATGAACTTGCCGAAGCCATGGGCAAAGACCCGATCGAGTTCCGATTGGAACTCTTGAAACGCGCTAAAACCAACCCTGTGGGAAAAACGAACGATTATGACCCGGACCGTTATGCCGGGGTTTTGGAATTGGTGCGGGAAAAATCGGGCTGGGGCAAAGGCAAAAAGTCGAAGTTGTCGCGCGGCGTGGCTGCTTATTTCTGCCACAATTCCTACGCGGCGCACGTGTTGGACCTGTCGGTTAAAAAAGGCAAAATCACGGTGGAAAAAGTCACTTCTGCCATCGACTGCGGCGTTATCGTCAATCCATTGTCGGCGACCAATATGGTGGAAGGCGCCGTGACAGACGGTATCGGCAACGCATTCTTCGGAGCATTGACTTTGAAGGACGGGAAACCGGAGCAAAGCAATTTCGACCAATACCGCATGATCCGTATGGATGAAGCCCCCAGGGTGATCGATGTGCATTTTGTGAAAAACGAGATCGCTCCGACCGGTTTAGGTGAACCTCCATTCCCGCCGATTTTCGGCGCTGTCGCTAATGCTTTGTACAAGGCCAAAGGGAAACGTTTTTACCACCAACCTTTTTTGGCGGAGGAGAATGAACTGGATTAGGGGAGGTTGCTAAAACATGAAAAATACAGGGAATAAACGGCTCATTCGTTGAGGTGTTTTTGTATATTTGGCACTTGTTTCCGCCAATATGTGAAAATCATATCGCTCTATGTATCGTTTAGACCGCAGTGCCTTTATTATCCAAAACTTTGAATCCGCTACCCATCAGCGGCAATACTGGTTATCGCGGCCACCCGGAGAACGATTGGCGGCAGCGTGGTATCTGATATGTGCCGCCTGGAACCTGGATGTGGAAAAAGAGCATCGTTTGGATCGCAATCATTTCTCCATCAGACGTCGTTGAAGGGTATGCGACAGAACATATTTAATGTTGATTTTCAGGATTTTATAACGGCACTTAACACCTGTGAAGTAGCCTATATTTTGGTGGGCGGCTACTCTGTCATCTTGCATGGATATGCTCGTACCACTGGTGATATGGATATTTGGGTGCATCACACACCTGATAATTATGTGCGATTAAGAAAAGCATTTGTTCAGTTTGGCATGTCTGTTTTTAATATGACAATTGAAAAGTTCATGTCTGCGGCACACTATGATGTTTTTACATTCGGTCGACCACCTGTCAGTATTGATATTTTGACGCAAGTGACAGGTCTGGATTTCGCCACTGCTTTTGCTAGCGCCGAATGGTTTGAAATTACAGACACACTTTCTGTAAGGGCCTTGCGCCTCAGTGATCTGTTGGAGTCTAAAAGGGCTTCTGCCCGTTTGAAAGACCTGGATGATATTGAAAATCTGGAGAGGTGAAAGATAAGAATGCCGAGAAGGGAAGAGTTATGAGGTGGCGCGATCGATATTTCGCATCACAACCGCCACAAACGTTGAAAAGCTGCGGGGGCTCTTTGATGGCACAACCACCACTATTCCAGCAGGCCAAATCTTGAAGCAAAATTCACAGCCTCGAAGGAGTTGTTGGCGCCCAGTTTTTCTAAAAACCGTTGCCGGTGCGTATTTACGGTGTGCAGACTAATGGAGAGTTTGCTTGATATCTCTTTACTTAATAAACCTACTTTGACAAGTCTTAAAATTTCGAGTTCTCTTTTGGTCAGTTCAATTTGCGCTTTCTGGGGCACATCCAGGGGGATGAATTGTCCGGTTTTAAAATTCAACAATTGGCCTTTACTGATGACGTCTTCGTCCTGATTCGAGGAAATATCAACAACACCCAGCATGAGCCATAACTGCCCTTTTTTATCCAACTCAATCATTTGATACTGTTCGATGAGTCGGGCGTATTTACCCTGGGCATTGAGCATTCTGTACTCACTTATTGTTTTGTGACAGAGTTTATCTTCAGGTGAAAAGGCATTGAATATTTTAAAAACGGAAACACTTGATAAACTTAAATTCAAAGCATCCGCCGGATGAATTCTGTCTATAAAAAACTGCTGCCTGCTTTCCTCATAGTCTGATCGGGCATAGCCCAGCAACTGCCCGAAGTTGGAAGAATAAAATAACACCTGGCGCCTATGAATATCAAACAGACTAAAACCGGAATTGCCAATACTGGATAAGGTTTGCAGCACACTGATGTGTTTCTCTACTAAGGTGTAGTCCAGATCTTTTTCATCGTATTTATATTCCATCAGGAATTTGAAAAAGATATCCATAACACTGTTTTGTTCCTTCATGGGCTCGAAAATTCAGAAGGCTAAAGATAATCAACGTCTTCCGGTTTTTGATAAATATTACCTTCTCTCGAATCCAAAGTTTACCCGCTAAAAACAAATGAGACACGGAATCCCAATCCGTGTCTCATCCATTCTATCCGTGTTCCATTACAATCTCTAATTGAACAAATCCCGCATATCATCGTCGGAATCATCCTTCAGATTCCCGCTCAAAAAATCCTTGAACACCCACTTCGTTTCGATAAAGTCTTTGCTCAGTACCTCAAATTCGGCCAGTCCGTGCAGGCAGAGTTCCATAAAGGTGTGTAATTCCTGTTCGTCCGCTTTAGCCGTTTCCGCCATTTTTTTGAGTCCGGCTATGGCATCGAGTTGTGCCAGGAAGGGTTTGGCGCTGGCGTCGGTGAACAGATCGACCACATTACCTGCGGAGAACCAGGCTTTAATAGTTCCGTAAGGGTCGCGTTCCTGTCCGCGTTTGAGTTTAACGGGATTCGGGAAGTATTGCAGGAATACTTTTTTCAGTGCGGCGCCGATGATGTTCAGTGCTACGGCGTGCGGGCCTTCCTGTTCGCCTTCGTATACCATTTCCACCTTGCCGGTCAGGGCGGGTATGACGCCCCAGAAATCGGTGATGCGGGCGGTGGTGGTCTTTTCTCCGTTCAGCAGCATGCGCCGTTCGGCGGAGGAATACAGATTTTCGAAGGCCGAAATAGAAAGGCGGGCGCTCACGCCGCTTTTTTTATCTACAAATTCGCTGTCGCGGGCGGCGAAGGCGATTTCCTCTACCAGATTTTTCAGCACTTCCGGCATCCGTATTTTTTCCTTTTGTTCGGGACTGATACGTGCTTCCTGTTCCGTGATCTTGCGGCCGATCTCGATAGAAGAAGGGTAGTGCGTCGTGATCTGGCTTTCGATGCGGTCTTTCAGCGGCGTAATGATGCTGCCCCGGTTGGTGTAATCTTCCGGGTTGGCGGTGAAAACAAATTCCACATCCAGCGGCAGGCGGAGTTTGAACCCGCGGATCTGCATATCGCCTTCCTGTAGTACGTTAAACAACGATACCTGAATCCGGGCCTGGAGGTCGGGCAATTCATTGATCACAAACAGGCAGCGGTGCGAGCGCGGGATCAGTCCGAAGTGGATCACCCGTTCGTCGGAGTAGGGGAGGCGCAGGTTGGCGGCTTTGATGGGGTCCACGTCGCCAACGAGGTCGGCGATGCTCACGTCGGGCGTGGCGAGTTTTTCCACATAACGTTCGTCGCGGTGCAGCCATTCGATTGGCGTGTCGTCACCTTTTGCTGCAATGAGGTCTTTGGCCCAACGGCTGATCGGATCGAGCGGGTCGTCGTTGAGTTCGCTGCCCGCTACTACTGGAATATATTCGTCGAGCAGGTGGATCAGCAACCGTGCAATCCGGGTTTTGGCCTGGCCGCGCAGACCTAATAACAATATATTGTGCCGGCTGAGGATAGCGCGTTCCACATCGGGAAGCACGGTATCATCGAAACCGTAGATGCCGGGGAACACGACATCTTTGTTGCGGATTTTGGCGATCAGGTTGGCGCGGAGTTCATCTTTGACAGATCGGGGCTGGTATCCGCTTTTTTTCAGGGCGCCCAGCGTGCGGAGTTGAGTATCGACTTTCATGGCCGATGAAACAGGGAGAGTGGCGTTTTGTTTGAAAAGTGGAGGATTTCTGCAAAAAAAGGAATGAGGAATGGCCGAACGTGATGTCCGACATCGCGCTCGGCCATTCCTCATCCCTCATTCCTCATTCCTATCTTTCTTTCCTCAACAATTTTCTCAACACGATTTGGAAACATGCATTCCTTATCTACCTTTGCGCGCTGCCGTTTAGAGGCAGTTTATCGGCGAGAAGTTTAGAGTTCATCTAAATAAATTGCTTTCTTAACACATTGTTTGGTGAAAATTCGCGTGTTGATACCTTTGCGCTGACAAATTGCTGACGAAAGGTTTTTCATCTTCGAACGTAACCAAAAAATTGGGCCTTTTTGCCCTCCATTGAGCAAATCAACTTTACACAGATATGATGCTGAAACGCATTTGTTGGGTTTTTACATTCTTGTTCGCCGCTGTGCTTACGATGCAGGCACAACCGACCAAAGAAGCCGGCAAGGAACTCTTTGTTGCCAACTGCGCCTCCTGCCACAACAAAAACATGAAGGATAATCTTACAGGCCCCGCTTTGGGTGGTCTGGAAGAACGCTGGGCGGCTTATCCGCGCAAAGACCTTTATACCTGGATTCGCAATTCTCAATCCATGATTGCTGCCGGTCATCCCCGCGCAGCGGAATTGTGGGCAAAATGGAAGCCGGTTGCGATGAATAATTTTCCGGGCCTGACGGATGAGCAGATGGAAAGTATGATCTTGTATATCAATGATCAGTACACCAATGGTAATAAACCTCCCGTCGTTGTAAATGGAACGGAAAGTACCAGTGAAACTTCCGATACGCCCTGGGTATTTGTCGGCCTTGCCACCATCCTCGGCTTCCTGGCGTTCGCGCTGATGCGTATCGTCAACAACCTGTACAACGTTACCCGCGTACAATCAGGCCAAAACCCGATCAACAAAACGACTGCACAGATTCTGAGCACCAAAGGCGCAATCGCGTTCATGGTGTTCGCGCTGGTACTCATTTTCGGGCACAAGATGGTCGATAACGCTACCAGTATGGGGCGCACACAGGGATATGAGCCGGATCAGCCGGTCGCTTTCAGCCACAAACTGCACGCTGGTACGAACAAAATCGACTGCCAGTATTGCCACGATTCAGCCCGTCGTTCCAAACACT
>JADLCC010000394.1 GCA_020847425.1 Saprospiraceae bacterium | reverse complement strand
GGGCTTTCCTGTACGGAATGTAATGACCCGGTGGCTACGCCAACCATGACGACGACCTATACGGCTACTGGAGATTTTGACGGATGTCCGACCAGTGTATCCGCTACCGTGAACGTAACCAGTCCCCCGGCATTCCAATTCCCCGGCGATGTAGATTTGTGCGGCGGCGAGTCGATTACCCTGAATTTGATCAATGACCCCAATGCGACGTATACCTGGACGTCTACGGACCCTGCATTCGGTACAGTGACGGTGGCTCAACCAACGATTACGCCGACCCAGACTGCTACCTACACCATGGTAGCCACTAATGGCTGTGCCGTAACCGCCTCGCTCACCGTTACGGTAGCAAACGGCATATTAACTACCGATGGTGATACAACCATCTGTTCCAATTTCAGTACGCCGCTTTCCGCTTCGGGTAATTTACCGGGCACATACTTGTGGAGTACCGGCGCTACACAACAGGCCATCGTGGTTTCTCCGGCAGTCAGCACCACCTATACGGTTACCTACACCTTTGGTGACGAATGTACCCTCACCGATGAAATACAGGTGAATGTACAGGGACAGGGAGCGGAACTCACTTTCCCATCGGACGTACAACTGTGTCCGGGTGAAAGCGTTACCCTGAACTCCACTGTGACACCCGGCGCTACATACTCCTGGACCAGTACACCGGCCGGATTTACTTCTACGGCCGGCGGGCCAACCGTTACACCGGCCGTTTCTACGACCTATTCCGTTACGGCCACACTGGGCAATTGTGTGCGCACCGAAAATGTTGCGATTGTCGTATTCAGTGGTGTGACCCTTACAGCCAGCAATGATATCACCATCTGCCAGGGTGAAAGCACAACACTTACCGCTACGGGCTCTGCAACAGGTTCCTATTTGTGGACACCCGGCGGTCCTACGCCATCGATAACCGTAACCCCCGGCAGCACCACGACATACAATCTCCTGTATACCTATGGCGACGGTTGTACTTTGTCGGATGCCGTGACGGTAACGGTAGTGCCGAATTTCACCGTCCGGATCGAAGCATCGCCGGATACCAACCGCATTTATGTCGGTACACCGCTGGAACTTATGGCGATCGTAACGCCTACACAAAGCCTGACGAATTTCCAGTTCCAATGGTTTGAAAATGGCGCCGCATCCGGTTCCGGTGAAAGTTACAGTGCCGTGCCTTCCACACAAGACAGCGCCCGCTTCTCTTATGTGGTGGTGGCTACTTCGCCCAACGGTTGTGTGTCTTCCGATACTTTTGCCTTAACCGTGCTGCCGCCTGTTGTGGTCATACCCAACGCCTTTACGCCGGGTAATGATGACAACAACAATACTTTTGGCCTGGTTATCCTGGGCGGAAATGTAACCGTTGAAAGCATGGAGGTGTATAACCGCTGGGGTGAAAAAGTATTTACCAGTGAAGGCGCGAGTGTCCGCTGGGACGGCCGTGTGGATGGCAATGAAGCGCCCTCCGATGTGTACGTTTACGTCATAAAATGGCGGCGCGGCGATGGGGCGCTGGAAGTGGCGCATGGGGATGTGACGCTGTTGCGTTAAATAGTGAGTCGTGAGTTGTGAGTCGTGAATCGTGAGTGGCATCAAATTAAAAGAAAGTTCTTATTTTTTCTTCTAACTGGATGCCACTCACGATTCACGACTCACAACTCACGTTTTCCCTTATCTTTGCGCTTCAAATTTTCATACATGGTCAAAATCGGCAATGTCGAGCTGGGAGAATTCCCGTTGCTCCTGGCGCCTATGGAGGATGTAAGCGATCCCCCTTTTCGGAAGCTTTGTAAAGAACACGGCGCAGATATGGTCTACACTGAATTTATCAGTGCGGACGGATTGGTACATGAAGCCAAAAGCACGTTTCAGAAACTCGAAATATTCGATTACGAGCGCCCTATAGGTATACAGTACTTTGGCGGGCAACTGGAGAATATGATCGAAGCGGCGGAGATTATCGAGGGTAAAAACCCGGATGTGATCGATATCAACTTCGGATGCCCGGTAGCAAAAGTCGCCTGTCGACTGGCGGGCGCAGGTTTGCTGCGCGATATTCCGCACATGGTTCGCCTTACCGAGGCTGTTGTAAAAAGCACCAAACGCCCTGTCACAGTGAAAACCCGGCTCGGCTGGGATGATTCCACTATCAACATTATCGAAGTAGCGGAACGCTTACAGGATGTTGGCATTCAGGCACTTACGATACACGGCCGCACCCGCGCCCAGATGTACAAAGGTGAAGCCAACTGGGAATGGATCGCGAAAGTGAAAAACAATCCACGCATGCACATCCCCATTTTTGGGAACGGTGACGTCGACTCTCCGCAAAAAGCGCTGGAATATAAAAACCGTTACGGTACCGACGGGATCATGATCGGCCGGGCCAGTATTGGTTACCCCTGGATTTTTCGCGAGATCAAACATTATTTTGCTACCGGCGAACTGCTGCCGCCGCCGGATATCCATGAGCGGGTGCATGCTGCCCGGCAACACCTGCGCGACAGCCTTGCCTGGAAAGGTCTGAAACTCGGGGTACTGGAAATGCGCCGCCACTACGCACCTTATTTGCGTGACCTGCCTCATATCAAACCATACCGCGCGCGCCTGGTGACGGAAATGGAGCCGGAAGCCTTGTTTGCTATTCTGGATGAGGTGGAGGAAGTTTATTCAGGGGAGGAAATGATGAATGCCGTATTGTAGGCAGGCTCCAAAATAAGTTACAGGTAAATTGTATAACCCCTTGGCGCTCCCTGCCGTTTGCATTTTGCCATTAGAAACTGTTCTCGAACAGTTGCCTTTTTACTTAACTTGACACTATGCTTTTTTCCATAGAGCCCCACGAGCGGAAAATTTTTGAAATGATCGGTCGATGTGCCCATGAAATCGATGTGCCGGCTTATGTCGTGGGGGGTTACGTGCGCGACCGGCTGCTGGGACGCCCCACCAAGGACATCGACATTGTTTGTGTGGGCGACGGCATCCGCCTGGCAGAGCAGGTGGCTTCCAAACTGTCCCCTACCCCAAAAGTTGTGGTGTACCGCCGTTTTGGGACGGCCATGCTGCGCTGTGATGGTATGGAAATCGAGTTTGTCGGCGCCCGCCGTGAAAGTTACCGGGAAGACAGCCGGAAACCGGAAGTAGAACAGGGCACGCTGGAAGACGACCAGAACCGCCGCGACTTTACGATCAATGCACTGGCGGTCAACCTCCATGAAAACTCTTTTGGTCTGATCGTAGATCCTTTCGACGGGATGGGCGACCTGGAAAGAAAAATCATCAAAACCCCGCTCGACCCGGGGAAAACGTTTTCTGACGACCCTTTGAGAATGTTGCGGGCCATCCGGTTTTCCACTCAACTAGGCTTTACCATCGAGCCGAATACCTTGCAGGGTATTTCAAAATACCGCAGCCGGATACATATTATCTCCAAAGAGCGCATCGCTACGGAACTGGAAAAAATATTGCTGACGCCCAAACCTTCGGTCGGTTTCAAACTCCTGTTCGATACGGGTTTGCTGCACCTCATTTTACCCGAACTGGCCAACCTGCAAGGCGTGGAAGATATCAACGGAAAAGGCCATAAAGACAATTTTTACCACACACTCGAAGTGCTCGACAACCTGTGCCGCCGCAGCAACAATATCTGGCTGCGCTGGGCTGCATTGCTGCACGATATCGCCAAACCCGCTACCAAACGATTCCACAAGGATACCGGCTGGACTTTTCACGGGCACGAATGGATCGGCGCCAACATGGTGCCTAAAATATTCCGCAACCTGAGATTGCCGCTGGATGCCAAAATGGAATACGTACAAAAAATGGTGCGCCTGCACCTGCGCCCCATCAGCCTCACCAAGGAGCAGGTGACCGATTCGGCGGTACGCCGCCTG
>JADLCC010000393.1 GCA_020847425.1 Saprospiraceae bacterium | reverse complement strand
GTAAGGTCTCAATAAGGTGTTGGTTGACAGCGTATTTTTGTAAACTCATTTTTAGGGTACTAATTTTAGTGGAAAACTAATTATGTATTTCAACCTTCATATAGGGTTTAAGCCCGAATTTTTTCATATGGCCTATATCAACAGTGCCGACAAACTTACATCAAGATCACCCTATCAATAGTATTTCCAATGAAATCTATTTTCCCTGACATGCACTTGTTTCGGTTACACTGATAAGTACCAACGTTCCCTTGCCCCCAAATACCTCCTCCACACCTCCCACCGCGTCTTGCTCACCGTCCAATACGTTACCCATACAATCAGACAGGTCTTCCAGACCCTCAGATACGTTTTTCATCCCCCCGAATACGTCCCCTTGACCGTCCAATACGTCCGCTACCCAAACGAATACATCGCTCACGGGTCAGAATACGTCCACCCACGTATTCTTTTACGTTCCGAACGTATTAGAATACGTGTCGGACGTATCCAGATAGGTGGAGCAACGTATTAGAATACGTCGGGAACGTAAACGACGGCCCAAAAGACGTATTTGACTGTTTTTGCAACCCAAAATTTTGCCTGAAAAACATAGTGCGTTCTTATGTTTGGAGAAAAAGGTGTATGAAATACAATTATTTCGACACTTTCCGGCTGTTGGTATATTGGTTCAAGGGATTTCGTCGGTAATTCCCGCCATGCCCCCCGGAGCGGCCCATAGATTTGCCCCATCGAATTTCACCCTTAAACATTTCTCCCATGCCCTTTTACGATGTAGTGCAACAGCACTTTAATTCGGACGATTTGAAAGCCATCGATCAATCCCTCGATGCCCTGGAACGCGCACTTGAAAACAAAACGCAGAACCTGACGCCCGACGAGCGCAAACGGTACGGCAGTATCAACGAGGTCAACAAACTGTTTGTCAACAAGGTCTATGATTTCTCCAAAGCACAGCCTTCTACCGCCAGCCCGGATGTCGACTGGACCGAATTCGCCGCCGACTACGAAGACCGCTCTATTCTGGAAACCCGGCTGGCACGCCTTCGTTCCCTGATGGAGATCATGGAAAACGCCAAGATTTTGCACGACTTCGATAATTTCCAGAACGCCCTGGTGGACTATTCTTTCACTCAGTACAAGAAGGATACGGACGCGGGCGGTTTTGTGACGAAGTACCAGGCCTTGCGGCAGTTCTTCCCACGCGCAGGAGGCGCCAGCATTCCGGTTGAAACAACCGTATAACACACCAAATCATCCTGAAAAACAAGTGTGGCCCGTATGCCTGAAAAGGAATGCGGGCTTTTTTTGCGCCTCGGCAGGTGTTCGTCTTTCTCCCCCTTCACCCAAGCCCAGCGCCGCGGCAGTGTCTTTTTCGACCTGCCGCCAGGGTACAACGGAATGCCGCTTTCTATTTAATGAATGCTTCCATGGGAGACAATCCGCATCACCTGGGTATAATCACAAGATTGGCTTCTGTGTGCTCTAAAAAGGCATTGCATTGGGTCAGGTAGTCTTGCATTTCATCCATGTCATTTCCGAAGATATTTTCACTAAATTCATGCGCCCTTTGTAGCATCCGGATGTAGGGGTCACAATCCCCTCGTTTCGTAAACCTTTTTAATACGCCTGTGTAGTCATCCCTGTAAACAGTGGGTATGATAATTTTTGACTGTCCTCCTTTTACCAGTTCTGCATTCATCATAACCCGGGCGATTCTCCCGTTACCATCTAAAAACGGATGAACTTCGCTGATAACGAACATCATATATGCTGCTTTGGAAAACGGGTGACCCAGGGCCTGGTAGAAATCGAAGCTTCGAATAAGTGTACCTTTTACCAGATTCAAATCAACAAATGCCGTACTTCCTGCAAAATTGTTTTTGTCTTTAAATTGCCCTGGATTTTTGTCCGCCCTGGCACTGAGTAAAATTTGATGCCGATAGGCAAGTATTTTCCAGTATAAAATCATTTTTTGCAAATATTTTCCATAATACTAGTAGGACTGAAAATATTTTCCAGAAGTCAATACGCCGAGGCGGAAAAACCTCCCTCTCCCCATTCACCCAAGCCCATCGCATCGTGTAAAACAATTTTTCATGATGCGGTTCACTTCCCAATACAAAACCGCCCAAAAATATTCCCCAGCAAATCCTCCACCCCAATCTCCCCGGTGATCTCCCCCAGGTACGCCAGCGCATGCCGTATATCCTGTGCCACAAAATCGCCGGTTACATTCGATTCCAGGCCCTGCAGCACTTCCCCCAGCGCCGAATCCGCCCGCCGCAGCGCATCGTGGTGCCGGGCATTGGTCACGATGGTGTGGTCGGTGCCCAGTTCGCTGCCGATGGCAAGATCGTAGAGTTTTTCTTTGAGGTATTCGATGTTCATCTGGTTCTTCGCCGAAACGGCGATGAGGCAGGAATGAGGGATGGTGAGTTGTGAGTTGTGAGTGGTGAGTTGTGAGTCGTGAGTTGTGAGTTGTGAGTTGTGAGAAGGATCGGCGAGCAGGTAGGGGTGGATGTCCGGCAGCGTCGGGTCGGCGAGCCCTTCGGTGCGGAAGAGCGGGTTGCGGTCCATTTTGTTGCACACGACCAGCAGGTGTTCGGTTCCGCCGGGGGCCAGTTGGCGCAGGTCATCGTGGACTTCCGACAGGGTCATGCCGCCGGCTACGTCCCAGACGTACACCAGGATGGCGGCCTGTTCGATTTTTTCCATGGTTTTGGCTACGCCGATGGCTTCGATGGTATCCTGGGCTTCGCGGATACCCGCCGTGTCGATCAGGCGAAACTGCACGCCTTTGATGTTCAGCACCTCTTCGATGGTATCGCGGGTGGTGCCGGGGATATCGCTTACGATGGCGCGTTCTTCATTGAGCAGGGCATTGAGCAGGGTGCTTTTGCCGGCATTGGGTCGACCGGCGATGACCGTGCTGACCCCCGTTTTCAGGGCATTGCCCAGTGCGAAAGACTGGATGAGCGGACGCAGGTGGCTGCGTATTTTTTCCACCAGGCGTTTCAGGTCGTCTCGGTCGGCAAATTCCACGTCTTCTTCGCCGAAGTCGAGTTCGAGTTCTACGAGACTGGCGAAGTCGATGAGTTCGTCGCGCAGTTGCTGGATTTCGTTGCGGAAACCGCCGCGCAACTGCCGCAGCGCAACCGTGTGCGCGGCCTCGCTCTGGCTGGCGATCAGGTCGGCCACGGCTTCGGCCTGGCTGAGGTCCATGCGGCCGTTGAGGAATGCACGCAGGGTATATTCGCCGGGTTCGGCCAGTCGCGCACCCTGGCGTAAACACAATTGTATGATTTCCTGTTGAATGTACGGCGATCCGT
>JADLCC010000392.1 GCA_020847425.1 Saprospiraceae bacterium | reverse complement strand
CGTATCCAATGCGGGTACGATACCTGTTGCATCGACTATCAGTCTGAAATTACCGGCCGACGTGCAGTACCTGGGTGCGGCCCCGGCCCCCGACCTTGTTTTGGGCGATTCACTGGTTTGGTTGAACGCCGGTATACCTTTTTTAGGAAGTGCAGATTTTGCGGTGCAGGTTCAATTGGCGAGTACGATTCCACTGGGTACTTTGCTGAGTTTTCAGAGCACGGTGCTGCCCGAAAACACGGATCAAAACAATGCGGACAATACCTTTGCCCTGGAAACAACGGTGGTAGGCGCGTATGACCCGAATGACAAGCAGGTTTGGCCCGGCGATCATATTACGCCGGCAGAAGTAGCGGCAGGTGTGCCCTTGCGCTATACCATCCGCTTTCAAAATACGGGCACTTACCCGGCAGAACGTGTTCGTTTGGTCGATACCCTGGATGCGGACCTCGACCTGGCTACATTATCCGTGCTCGGAGCCAGCCATCCGTTTACCTGGCAGGTCAAAGCCGGCCATGTGCTGGAAATCGTATTTGACCAGATAATGCTGCCGGATTCCAATACCAATGAACCCGCCAGTCACGGTTTTTTTAGTTTTTCCATAGCTGCCAAACGAGCGTTGCCCATCGGAACCCCTTTGCTCAATCAGGCGGCCATTTATTTTGATTACAACAGTCCCATTTACACCAATACGGTATTTACACAGGTGTCATTGGAATCTGCCGTGTCCAACCCGGCCGATCCGTCGCTGTTTTTGCAATTTTTTCCCAATCCGGTTTCTACGAAATGTACCGTGCAGGTGCCTTCAAACGGCGGAAATTTGGCACTTTACAGCGCCGAAGGTAGGTTATTGCAGGTTTGGCCGGCCTGTCCCGAACTGTTGGAGATCAATATGTCGGGTATGGTGAATGGCTTGTATTATTTCAGGTGGGAAAAAGGAAAGAACTTTGCCGTCAGCGCAGTGGTGATCGGGCAGTAACCAAAAGGCAAGTATTTTTCAGACATATCCTGGTCAAATAGGGATCAGTTTCCACCCGCTCCCGCCCACATCATTATGTGGTTCAATGCCCCATGTCCTGCCCTCATCTTTGTCCTATATTTTCGTGCATGCAAGATGCGGAACAGCGTTCCGGGATACAAAGTTCTTGCATTACCTTTATCCAAAAATGCACCATATGTCAAAACGCTTACTTGTTCTTTTTGCCCTTGCCCTGATTCCTTTCCTTTCCGGCGCTCAAAAAACGATCCTCCATTGCGGTCGCCTCATCGACGTAAATACCGGACAAATCCAGAACGAAATGTCCGTCACCGTTGAAAAAAACAAAATCACGGGCGTGGTAAAAGGTTACGTTTCCGCTGCGCCGTCCGATCGTGTGATCGACCTCAGAAACCGCACGGTGATGCCCGGATTGATGGACATGCATGTGCACCTGGAGCAGGAATACGGCCGCAACCGGCAGTTGGAGCGATTTGTACAGAATCCGGCTGACGTTGCCTACCAATCGGTCGGATACGCCGAAACGACCCTGATGGCAGGTTTTACAACCGTTCGGGACCTGGGGGGAGGTGGCGCAGGTGTAAATATTTCACTCCGCAATGCCATCAACAATAAACTGATCGCAGGCCCCAGGGTGTACACCGCCGGAAAATCAGTTGCCACCACGGGCGGGCATGCCGACCCGACCAACGGCTACCGGAAAGACCTTATGGGCGACCCCGGACCCGAAGATGGTGTGGTGAATGGTCCCGAAGATTGTATGAAAGCCGTGCGCCAGCGCTACAAGGACGGTAGCGACCTGATAAAAATAACCGCTTCCGGCGGCGTGTTGAGCGTGGCAAAAAGTGCTGATAATCCGCAGTTTACGGAAAAGGAATTGGTCGCCATCGTCGAAACCGCCAAAGACTACGGCTTTAAAGTCGCTGCACACGCACACGGAGCCGAAGCCATGAAAAGAGCCATCCGCGCGGGGGTAAACTCTATCGAACACGGTACGTATATAGACGATGAAGCCATCGCCCTGTTCAAACAATACGGCACCTACCTGGTGCCGACAATCATCGCCGGAAAATCGACTGCCGATTCCGCTAAAATTGCCGGTTATTACCCCCAAATGGTGACTGCCAAAGCGCTTGTTGTAGGTCTGAGTATCCAGAACACTTTCGCCAAGGCGTATAAATCGGGGGTAAAAATTGCTTTCGGCACTGATGCCGGCGTGTTTCCACACGGGAAAAACTGGATGGAATTCGTGTACATGACAGAAGTGGGCATGCCCGCAATGGAGGCCATTCAATCGGCTACAGTCGCGGGCGCCGATTTATTGGGCGTAAGCGACATCCTCGGTTCGATTGAAACAGGTAAACTCGCAGATATTATTGCTGTAGAAGGGAATCCGCTGACGGATATCACCAGTATGGGAAAGGTGAAATTTGTGATGAAGGACGGGGTGGTGTACAAGCAGGATTAAGTGCAACGTGGATAACGCGGAATTACGCGGATTAGATCTGATCTTAAAAGAGGTTAACAAGGGAATATGTAATTAATCCACGTAAAACCGCTTTATCCGCACCATCCGCGTTGCCATTTTTGTCTACATTTACAGGTATTCCAAACTGCTTATGACAATAAATACAGCCACACTAGCCGAACAACTGCGCCGGATGGAGATGTTTAGTGTGCTACCAGAACCTGTTTTGCAGGAACTGGCTCGAAAAAGCACCATCGTCCATGCCGATGCGGGGGAGGTCATTTTTCATAAAAACCAGCCGGCAAGGTCCTTATACTTGATTTTATCGGGCTCGGCAAAGGTGCACGACAACGATTATACCGTGGCCGATATGCAGGAAGGCGCCTGTTTCGGCGAACTGGCCCTGCTCGATGAAGGCCCGAGATCGATGTCTGTGACTGCTACTGTCCCAACCATACTGCTGCGTATTGACCGCAGCGCTTTTTTTGATGCCGTGGGCCAAACCCCCGAATTGCTGCAAAAAATTGTAAGCGTACTCACCCGGCGCCTGCGGTTTCAGACCGAACAAACGCTGGAAGAATTGCGGCGGCGGGAAGTGGAACTGACGGGTCTGGTGGAAGAACGCACTGCGGAACTGATGCGCCAAAAAGAAAAAGCCGAGCAGGAAGCACGCGAAGCGGAATTTCAGCGCCGCAGGGCAGAGCAAAGTGAACGCTCCGAACAGCAGTTTCTGGCAAATATGAGCCATGAAATCCGCACGCCCATGAATGCGGTGATTGGTATGACGAAATTGTTATTACAGAAAGAGCCGCGTGAAAACCAGTTGCGCTACCTGCATGGTATTCAGCAATCGTCGGAGGCGCTTCTGGTGATCTTGAATGATATTCTTGATATTTCTAAAGTGCAGGCCGGGCGTATGGAACTCGAATGGACGGCCCTGCAGCTGGCTACAATTCTGGAAAATGTGCGGGCAACGCTTCAATTCCGGGCGGAAGAAAAGGGCCTTGCTCTGAATATTCAATACGATCCTGCTATCCCGCCGTCGTTGTGTGGCGATCCCGTCAGGCTGCAACAAATACTGCTCAACCTGGCAGGCAACGCGGTGAAATTTACCGAAAAAGGTGAAGTCAATCTAATGGTTCGCCTCGATGAACAGCAGGGCCGGCGTTGCCAATTGCACTTTGAAGTGCGCGATACGGGTATTGGCATGAGCCCGGAGCAACTGGCTGTCGTGTTCGAAAGTTTCCGGCAGGCTTCCGGCGAAACGACGCGGAAATACGGCGGCACAGGGCTGGGGCTATCCATTTCAAAACAACTGACCGAACTGTTCGGTGGCCGCATCGAGGTGGAAAGCAGCCCGGGCGTAGGCTCGGTTTTTCACGTGTACCTGTCATTGGATATCGCGGATGTTGAAACGGATTCCAGCGCAACGTTGGATCCCAGCGCTGCGGAAGCCCTGCGTGGTTTGCGTATTCTTGTAGCAGAAGATAATGCGCTGAACCGGCTTGTAGCCGAAGAAACGCTCGAAATGCTTATCCCCGAGGTACGGATTGTCAATGTTGAAAACGGCCAGGAGGCCCTGGAGGCGGTGCAACGAGAATCCTTCGATGTTGTGCTGATGGATGTATCGATGCCGGTTATGGACGGGCTGCAAGCTACGCGGGCCATACGCGCCCTGCCGTCACCCATCTGCAATTTGCCCATTATTGCTTTTACAGCCTCGGTCACCAAAAATGAGATCAACAACTGCCTGGTAGCAGGCATGAACGGATGTATCCCCAAACCTTTTCAGGATGCCGAACTGATCGGCGCCCTCCTCGCAGTGGCGCCGGGCAGCAGCCGGACATCATCCAATGCGCCAAATCCGGCGGTGCTCAACCGGCTTGCCGGCGGCAAACCCGAGCGCCTGCGCAAATACCTGCAAATGTACCTCGATGCTGTCGGGACCTCTATTCCTAAAATAGAACTGGCACTGGAAGCCGGCGAGCGCGAAAACTTGCACCGGCTCGTGCATACCCTGAAACCACAGTTGAAACTCATCGGACTCGACGAAACGGCGGCATTGGCTCAAACCTTGGAAACACAAATACTCGAAGGCGCAACATGGGAGAGCCTGCCTCCGCTTGCCGATAGTCTTTTAACCGCGCTCCGACAATCTATAACAGATGTCGGGCAAATGCTGGATCCGTAATGCTGCAAAAAAACTTGCCGATCCTGATCTCCTCATCTTATCTTGGCCGCTGAAAATTACCATCTAATGAAAAAAAATATCTTTGTAGTAGACGATGACCCCATGTTTGCCACCCTCTTGTCCGACTATCTGGATGACTTGGGAATCTACCAGGTGACTACATTCGGCACCGGTGAAGACTGCCTGGCTCAACTGGCAGAAAAGCCCGATGCGATCATACTTGATTATTACCTGGACAGTACGGTAGCCGGCGCCAAAAATGGACTGGAAATCCTGCAGCAAATCCACAAATCTTATCCGGATCTGAAAGTAATTATGCTTTCTGCCCAGGAACATTACGGTGTGGCCCTGCGTACGATTGCTTCCGGCGCCGTTCATTATGTGATCAAAGACACCGCGTCTTTTGATGAAATCGGGCGGTACCTGGGCGATTTGTAAAAAGTTGATCGCTCCTTCTTGTATAATCTTGCTATGTACCGAGTATGAAAAAAAGAGAAAAACTGGCCATCGTACACCAGCATTACCCCAACGCGATTTCCACCATCGATGCGGTAAACAAAACCATCCTTTTTGTTGAAGATGTGCTGGACCTGGAACCCGGTCAGGTCATGCTCGCTGACAGCCTGTGTAGCGATGACGTGAACAGCATTCAATATCCGGCCAGGGCTTCCGAGTTTTTAGGCCCTTTTAAACTGGGCGGACTGGATGGCTACCCGTTTGTCGGATTGACCGGTATGGCCGCTTTTCCCAGCCACGTACCCGACGAAGGTGCTGTTTTTATTTATTACGGCCCACATATCGGGATTTCCAAAGACGGGAACCTGGGCGAAATACATCGCGTCGGGCAGTATAAAAGTTCCGGCTGTTGCGGCGCGGCCAGGGCCGGACTGAAAAAATTGACCGATGGAGAAATTGTTCCCGGGCAAGTAAATGATCTGGATTACCAGATGAATACCCTGGAGCAAATTCTGCTGCGGTATGAAGAACGGATTCTGAATGCGGCGATACCCCTGAAAGAAGCCACAGAAGTCATTTACGAAGCCATTGACAAAAGAATCGAAGAGTTGCTGGCGCACACCCAGTTCCATTGCCGCTACATCATCCTCACCGGCGCCATCCTCATCAACGGCGACAGCGACATGGGCTCGTTTACCTCCACCAAACGTTCTGAACTGATCAATGTGGCTACGGGGGAACGAAAAAACATGATGTTTGTGCTGGAATAGTTGCAACGCGGATGACGCGGATCTGGCGGATTTACGCGGATTTTTACGATTAAGCATTGTCATAGTGGAACCCCAATCGGAAATCCGCGTAAATCTGCAAAATCCGCGTCATCCGCGTTGCACCGTGCTATGTCGATCCAAACTAATGGCCAAATATTCTAAACCGGCCACCAAATCTTCTTTTCCTGGATACCCGAAACCAATACGGAAAAAACGATCGGCCTGTTCAAACCAATGCCCGTAACCCACCATCGTTTGATATTCCGAATACAACGTTTTTTGGAAAGCGGGAAAATCCAGTTCCAAGCCCGTTTTGAGCCTGGGAAAACAAACCACTCCTGCCTGTGGCTCTACCCATTCGAGCAATGATTGGCTCGACATCCAGGTTTTTAGTGCAGCAAAATTTTCGCGGATATGCGCATGAATGGGTGGCAAAAAAGTGGCTTTTTGTGCCAGTAAATGCGCCGCAATGGTTTCATCCACCACGGCATTGCCCAAAATCATTTGTTCTTTGGCCGCAAAAAAACGGTACATCAATGACTGGTTTTTACAGATCAGCCAGCCGATGCGGATACCCGGCGCACCGAAGGATTTGGACAAAGAACCCACGGAAATCACGCGGTCGGACAAAGATGCCACATACGGCAACAGCGGCGTTTGAAAATTCAGGTCGCGGTAGGTTTCATCCACTAATACATAACAACCCTGCGTTTCAGCCAGAGCGATAATGCTTTTGATCACATCAAGTGGAAATAGTTTGCCTGTCGGATTGTGCGGGTTGGTCAGACTGATCAGTTTGGTATTGGGCCGGATGGCCTGCCGGATCTGCTCGACATCCAGGTCGAACTGCCGGTCAAAATCCAGGTCGACGATGCTCATTTCGCAGCCAATGGCGCGCGGTGTTTCCAGGTTAGTGGCATAATTGGGCCGAATGACAACGATATGGTCGTTTTTTTCGAGCAAAGTTGTTGCAACAATAAACAACGCCATCGCAGCGCCGGTAGTTACCAGCACATCATCGAGTTCAAAATCCTTGCTGTTTTCGAGGATGAGCGACCGAAGCAAAGTGCTGCCGCGGTGTTCCGTATAACACAACAGCACATCCGAGAGGTCGATGTTCAGTTCCCTGAACGGCAAATCGCGCACCGAACTTTCGGATAAATTGTACCGAATGGTCTGATAACCAACTTCTTCTGGCGATTCGATTTCGATCGCCATTCTGCGAAAGTCCATGTGCTACTTGTTTGAAAGACGTATCAGAAATCGCTCAATTTGTCTTCTGTGCCGCATGATATGAACAATTGCATGTTCAAATAATTGTTCAACATCATATTTCTGACCCCATCGAACCAGAATTTTTTTCTGGTCGTCATATTCTTCCAATACCAGGTTGGGATAGTCCTGAAACAGTTTTTCGTTGTATGCAAACATCTCCGTCAGCGCTAACTGATATGCTTCCGAAGATTTCAGTTTTACCCGTTCCAGGTAATCGATGTCTTCTCCGAGGTGTTTCCTTACAACTATTGCATAACCATACCCGGATCTGACCACATGCGTTAAAATGGTCTGAATGGATTTGCAATCAGGATCATTCGTTTCAGGATCCACAATTGTGGTCAATTGATCCGGATTAAGATCCTTTATTACTGCCTTAAGATGGGAAATGGCCCGTTCGTATTCGTCCAGCAAGGCGCCGATAGCGCCCTGGTCTCTGTACTTTTCCATGGTCGAAAGTTTTATTCCGGCAATGGTTGCCAATCGAGAATGGTGAAGTCGTCCGGCGGCAAAACACCCAGGTACATAGGAGGGTTGCCATAGGTGCCGATGTTCCACCAGTTTTGCGGACCATCTTTTTTCATATTAGGCGGGCAGCCGTAAAAAAACACACGCCAGAAAGGTGCAGAGTCGCGAAAAGAAATTTTGACGAGGTACTCGCCGGGTCTTTTAGGATTTTCCATGTAGAGATTATTTTTTTAGAGGCGAGAAGCCGTTTGAGGCGCAAAACTACACAAATTAATCTTTTGCTTTGAAGTTCCGTTTTGGCAATGCTGGGGTTTCGGAAATTAGAGGGTGTTTTAACCTACTTCTTATCGAGAAATGTGGCAATCTGTTGCCCGATGTCATGAATTGTCAACAGAACAGCCTCATTTTGAATGCGATTTACTGCCTCTGACTGATCGAGTTCTTCTTTTTTCTTTTGCGACAAGGTATCTTTCGTAACGATCGCTGAAAACGGCACCAGGCCCGTCCGAATATCCAGCACGATGAGTTGCGTCGTAGCGAATGCCTTGATATCCGGTTTTGAAAACAGTTTGTACTTCGAATATATGTCGCTGTTGATGGAATATACCACTGCAATATCGGCCTGCATTCGCACAGCGGCCTCCCTGATTTGGGTAAAAGAAGGGGATTTGGAAATCAGTAAATCCGGGATAATGGAAACGCTGGTCACTCTCGGCGATTGCCTGAATTTTTCTGCAAACAGGTCCAGGTAGGCCTGCTGGGTCTTCAAATGTTGCTCGTCGCCCCATAAATACCTCCTCTGCTGCGCCGTGTTTTCGAGTCGAACGACGGCCACCCGGAGTTGTTGCGGCAACTGATACGAGCCAGCCAGTATTTTCTGGATGTTTTCTTCGGAAATGGTCGCGTTTTTGTCGTTAAACAGGGATTGGGTGATGAGCGGGTCGTTGTCGGGGTAGGGTGTTGATGCGTTATTGTTTATAGGCCTCGGGGCTGAACAGGAGGCCAGAAAAATGGTGGTAAGAATCAAGATGGTCAGGTGATTCATCGTGTTTAAAGTTGGAAAGGTTACCATGCTGTCGCATGGAGCAAGATTTTTTCTAATTGTAAACGTATGACAGGTTTATACCATTATACCAAAGCGCCATTTGTGGAAATTGACGCCCTGAACGAATTGGCTCCTGGTGGGAATACCTCCAGGGATGGGAACTGTAAAAGAGGTAATAAACGTTAGGAAAGGCGAAAAGAGAACATATAATGTAGGTTTGTGTTACGTTTGGGTTGTTATGTCAATAAAAATCCTAAACATGAAAAACATACTCTTCCTCCTCCCAGTCTTCCTTATTACAGCAGCAACGACCTGCCACCCGACCGACAAATGCGTGGAAAACCCGAAACCCGACTGTATCTGCACCCTGCAATACGACCCCGTCTGCGGTTGCAACAACAAAACCTATGGCAACGCCTGCGCTGCTGAATGCGCGGGTATCAAAACCTACACGAAAGGTGAGTGCAAACAAAATGCCGCTATCGGCCTGGAAGGCATGGTCTGGCAGGTGACCGACTTTGTCGGCGGCGTACAGCCGCAACAGGTGCCGGACAGCATCACGATTTCAATCAAATTTGAAGGCGGAAAAGTAGATGGCCATGGCGGATGTAACCACGTCGGTGGCATATACACGACAAGTGGCAACAAGCTCAATATTTCGGGGCTGATCAGCACAAAAATGTACTGCACTCCGGGTTCCAAATGGGAAAGCCGGTTTCTGGAACGCTTTGGGAAAAGCAAAAGTTATGTCATCACCGGCGAAACGATGGAGATCGATTGCGGCGATGCGGGGAAACTGGTTTTTCGGTTGAATTGGAAAAAGATAAAAGGGGAGTAAGAGATGAGGCGAACTTTACCCGTTGTAGAGTGATGGAACACGGATTGAACGGATGAGACACGGATTAAAACTGATCTTCCGAGTTAGAGTTGACCTTTTTCACCAAATTTGGGAATGAATAAGTGAGAAAAACTCTTTTATCCAGTCAACTCTACAGTAGGAAAAAATCCGTGTCTCATCCGTTCAATCCGTGTTCCATCACTCTACGACGAGCAAAATCAGTCTAAAATTTCTTCCCAAAAACAATCCCCCTCGGGCTCGAACCCGCGCTCACATACCAGGGCTCCGCATTGGATCCATCCGTATTGGCCCGCATGATCGCGCCGTTGTTCCGGTCGCCCCAGTAAATTTTATTGCCGGTGGGTTCGTAGCCCAGCGCGTACACCACCCGGGTGATGCCTGTTGCGAGTACCGCTACATTGCTGCCGTCGAGGTTGGCGGATTTGAGTTGGATATCGCCGGCGGCGATGTACTGGTCAAAATAGATCCGGTTGCCCACTACCAGCATACTCCCGCCTTCCACGCCCGGAATCAGTTCCGTTTCCCCGCTGCCGTCTAGGTTTTTTCTCCAGACTCCGCCATTGTAATTGACCCAGTAAATGGTCCTGTTCACCGGGTCGATGCACACACCGTCGGGGTCATTGGCCTGACCGGTTACAAAATCCTCTTTCTGGTTCACGTCCGTGCTGGCGAGGTCGCCGCGCTGGATACCGTTGCTGGTATCCCAGTATATGGCGTTGGCCGCGTAGTCGATGCTCATAGCATTGGGTGCATCGAGGCCGGTGCGGAATTCGATCTGGCCGCTGCCGTCCGGGTTGCACTGAATGATCGTACCTGCGCCGTAGTCGCTGATATACAGTTTGTTGCGAACGGAATCATAAGTCATACCGTAAGAATCCTGCACACCGCTAACGGGCAGTTGGGACACGATCGGCGTCTGGTTATTCACCAGGCCTGTAAATACCAGGCT
>JADLCC010000391.1 GCA_020847425.1 Saprospiraceae bacterium | reverse complement strand
GCGGCACTACAACGCCCCTGATGCAGCAATACATTCAGGTAAAAACCAAATACCCTGATGCCATACTGCTATTCCGGGTGGGTGATTTTTATGAAACCTTCGGTGAAGATGCCGTAAAAGCCTCCCGCGCACTGGGCATCACACTCACCAGCCGCAACAACGGCGGACTGGACATTGAACTCGCCGGTTTCCCCTACCATTCCATGGATGTGTACCTGCCGCGCCTCGTTCGCGCAGGCTACCGGGTAGCCATTTGTGAGCAAATGGAAAAACCCACACCCGGAAAAGTGGTGCGCCGCGCAGTGACGGAAGTCGTAACCCCGGGTGTGACCACCGATGACGCCCTGCTCGACCACAACACCAACAATTTCCTGGCGACGCTGACATACGGCAAAAACGAACAGTTCGGCGCAGCATTCCTCGACATTTCCACTGGCGAGTTTTTTGTCAGCGAAGGCGATACCGGTACCATTGACAAACTGTTGCAAAGTTTTAAACCGGCCGAAGTCATTTTACCCAAAAGCCGCCTGAAAGAGTTTGCGGCCGTTTACGGGGAAAAATTTTACACCAATACACTCGAAGACTGGATTTTCACCCACGATTTTGCCCGGGAAAAACTGCTGAATCATTTCCAGACCCAAAGCCTGAAAGGTTTCGGCGTCGAGGAATTCGACCTGGGCCAGACGGCTGCCGGCGCTGCTTTGCACTACCTGGCCGCTACGGAAAACAACAAACTCTCGCACATCACAGCCCTGAGCAGGCTCCAGACGGACAAATACGTATGGCTCGACCGCTTCACCATCCGCAACCTCGAACTGGTAGCGAGCAACCATGAAAACGGTATTTCACTGCTCCAGGTGCTCGACAAAACCGTGAGCCCGATGGGCGCCCGCTTGTTGCGCAAATGGGTACTGCTGCCCCTGACCAGCCTGGTTCAAATAGCGGAACGGCATGATATCGTTTCCTTTTTTGTTGAAAATCAGGAGTTTGCACAGGAAATGGAGCCGCATATCCGCCACATGGGCGACCTCGAACGCCTGATGAGCAAAACGGCGGTCGGCAAAATCAATCCCCGCGAAGTGATGCAGTTGCGCCGTGCCCTGATGGCCATCGAGCAACTGAAAAAAATGCTGCATACCGGCGAAGAGGGCCTGCTTCCCCTGCGCAAACTGTCCGAATCGCTGCAACCCTGCCTCACCCTCCGCGAACGCATCGAACGCGATGTGGCGCCCGATCCGCCCGTCGACGTCCGAAAGGGCGGCTCTATTGCCGACGGCGCCGACCCGGCACTCGACGACCTGCGCCACGTGGTGCGCAACAGCCGCGAAATACTGCTCGAAATTCAACAGCGGGAAATAGAACGCACCGGCATCACCAGCCTGAAAATCGCTTTTAACAACGTTTTCGGCTATTATATCGAGGTCACTTCCAAATGGAAAGACCAGGTACCGCCAGAATGGACGCGCAAACAAACCATTGCCAATGGCGAGCGTTTTATCACCGACGAACTAAAACAACTGGAAGCCAAAATCCTGGGCGCCGAAGAAAAAATCCTGGAACTGGAAGACCGGATTTTTCGATCGCTGGTGGAAGAAATCGGCCAATACATCGCACCTGTGCAACAAAATGCCCAGTTGGTCGCCCGGCTCGACTGCCTGCTGTCTTTTTCCAAAGTAGCGGTAAAAAACCATTACAACCGGCCCGAACTCGACGAAAGCACCGTACTCGATATCCGCAACGGCCGGCACCCCGTCATCGAAACCCAACTGCCTGTCGGCGAACAATACATCCCCAACGATGTGTACCTCGACAACGATGCCGTACAGGTCATGCTGATCACAGGACCGAATATGGCCGGTAAATCGGCGCTGCTGCGCCAGACCGCGCTCATCGCGCTCATGGCCCAGATGGGCAGTTTCGTGCCTGCGGAAAAAGCGCGTATCGGGTTGATCGACAAGGTGTTCACCCGCGTGGGCGCCAGCGACAACATCAGCGGCGGAGAAAGTACGTTTATGGTGGAAATGAACGAAACCGCGCTGATCATGAACAACATCAGCGATCGCTCACTCATCCTGCTCGATGAAATCGGGCGCGGCACCAGCACCTACGACGGTATCAGTATCGCCTGGAGCCTGGCCGAATACCTGCACGATAACGAACGCGCGCGACCTAAAACGCTGTTCGCCACGCACTACCACGAACTCAATGAATTGTCGGAAACGCACGAGCGTATCCACAATTTTCATGTCAGCACTAAAGAAGTCGGCCACCGGGTTATTTTCCTGCGCAAACTCACACCTGGCGGTTCCAATCACTCTTTCGGTATCCACGTAGCCCGTATGGCCGGCATGCCGCAGATCATCGTGGAACGGGCCAACGAAATACTTAAAACGCTGGAAGACAAGACGGTAGAAGGCAACAAACCTGCTACCGCAGGCGCCGTCTCTTCGACAGAAAAACAAACGACGCAAGCGGAAATGCGCAAAAAAGTGAAAAACATCGGTGCGCCGCTGCAACTGCACATTTTCGACGTGGACGATTATACGCTGAAAATCAAGGAAGAACTGTTGAATCTCGACCTGAATACCATGACGCCGATGGATGCGCTGTGGAAATTGAATGAGTTGGTGAAGATTGCGGGGAAAAAGTAGTGTTATGTCAAACAAGCAAATCCTGCTGCTCCTTTTTTACATGACCTTGTCTACATGGCTGGAGTATAAATCTGTGACATCGAAGAATCCTGATACCCAGGTCGGCTGGATGGCAGCCAACTGGATTGTTCTTTGCCTGTATACCAGCCTGTTTGCCAAGTTGTTAAAAACAATCGGCTACCTGGAAGATCTTGATGAGGCGGTGCTTTTAATCTTGAGTTTTTTGACGCTGTGTTTGTATGACTTTCTCATACGGAAGATCATTAAATCGATTTCATCTTAGTCGTGGCATGGG
>JADLCC010000390.1 GCA_020847425.1 Saprospiraceae bacterium | reverse complement strand
CAAAACCCCAATCGCCCTGTCCCCGCCGATGTTCCTTCCTATGAATTTGTCCAACACGACAGCAGCGCTTACGGCTATTACCTGACCGCGCCGTTCAAACTTGGCCCTACAGCAACCCCTGTCCCAAAACACGCCATGATCCTAGATGACAAAGGTTATTTATTCTGGTACAAGCCATTATTCGCCCAAATCCTGCTGGATTTTAAATACCACCCTGCTCAACAGCAGTTTTCCTTTATCAACAACCAGAACCCACAGGATATCCGCTACAATTTGATGAATACGGATTTTCAACTCCTCGATTCATTTACCACGATCAATGGAGTCGATCCGGATCTGCATGAGTTTCAAATTTCTTCGGACCAGACGTATTTGCTTTCCGGCATTCGGGACAGCATTATGGATTTGAGTAATTACGTTTTTAATTTCACACTGGGTAGCAGCCAAACCAATGTGATCGGCTTCGTGGTACAGGAATTGGATGAAAACCACCAGTTGCTTTTTCAATGGAACAGCAACGATTATGTACATCCTACGGAAGCCTATGAATTTTACGGCTACCTGGCATCCGATTTTGACTACAGCCACGGCAATGCTATTCATGAGGACTATGATGGCGGTTTGCTGCTGTCCTTCAGGAATACCAATGCTATTTACAAAATCAACCGGGTAAGCGGGGCGCTGGAATGGCAATTGGGTGGAAAATCCAGTTCTTTTACATTCACCAATGACAATGGTTTCAGCGCACAACACGACGTAAGGCGCCTGCCCAACGGCAATATTTCGCTTTATGACAATGCCAACATGGCTGATCCACCCAAAATTTCAAGAGCGGTGGAATACAGCCTGGATACGATCAACTGGACGGCTACCAAGGTTTGGGAATACAAATATGATCCCGGTTTTTTTTGTAATGCGATGGGCAATCACCAGACGACTGACAGCCGGAATCACCTGGTGAATTACGGGATCAGTTACCGACCGCAGCCCAGTTTTGTATTGACGGATGACAATGGAAATTTGCTGACGGAGTTGTTTTTCCAGGACAGTTTCGTGAGTTACCGTTAGTTTGTATTTGATATTCCGGCGCTCCAGCAAGTGCAACGGCCGGCAATTTCCTGCGCTCAGGAAGGTAATAGTATAACGTTATCGGCTCCACCCGGTTTTGATCGATATGCCTGGTCTACCGGCGAAAACAGCTCCAGTATAACAGTGCATGAAACCGGCACCTATCAGGTTTGGGTCAAGCATGGTGCAGGCATGCTGGGTTCCGAACCATTTATCCTGAATAATATCGACAACGCATGTGGCGTAAGCGGAACAGATGCACCGGTAAGTATTGACAATCAATCGATTATCGGTTATTATGATTTGCTGGGCAGACCAATTTTACAGCCGCTTAAGGGCGGTATGTATGTTGTGCGATATGCAAACGGCACTGCGAAATTGCAGTTCTGGAAAGAATAATTTACCGGAGCACAACGATCGGACACGCCGCCGATCCTTTTTTTCCCGACAAAATCAAGCGGTAGTTCCCTGCTGCAAGTCCGCCCAACTTTAATTCCACCTCTTTGCAAGCGGCAAACGACCATTCCTGGGCCAATGCGCCATCCGCACTGAAGAGCATTGCGCTTTCAAAGAATTCATTTGCCTGTACCCGAACCTCCCGGCGCGCCGGATTGGGGCTTGCTTTTGCGGTAAAAGTCCCTTGTTGTACTTCCGGCGCGGAGACCGTTGAAATACCTTTTGCAAAGGTGTACTCCCCCGGGGTAATATGGTCTATCCTGATAAAACCGTATCGATCGGTTACAGAAACCAGCGTATTTTTGAAATAAGTCGGGTATTCTTGCCAGGGATGACCGGGACCGGGGCGATAAATCAGGCGCAGACTATCTTCCGAAGGACTGGTTTGAAGAAATAATTCGTGGTCCAACTTGTCCAACTGACCGCGGCCGTCGTAAAAAACATTGGCACTAGCATCAAAACCATCCGGCAAATCACCGGCTATGGTCCAGTACCGATTGGTCAAAACATAATGAAATGGATTGGCGGCCCCAGCGGTATCCGGCATGGCAAAATGATGTTCCACGCGCAGTAAAGTGGAGTCCTGCAAGGCAGTTACATTCACATCCATTTTTGCGGGTGAAAAGGAATATTGGCCCGGAACGGTTATGATTATTTCCAGATCCGCTCGCGCCAGCGTGAGTTTGAGGTTGGTGTTGAGCCACACAAACCGGGGCTGAAATGGGAGATCGAATTGCAGTATACTGTTTTCTCCGGAGGCGATGGCCGTCTGGTGGTTTCTTTGCCAGGTATCACTTACAAAGCTGCATTCCAGCGGCACATTTTGATACAGGTGTGGGGCGCCGCGCAGTTTCTGTTTGACAAAAACCGTTACATGGTATTGATTACCAGTATTTTGTACTGAAAATGAATCCACTGAAAAATGGCTGAATCCCGGCGCAAACACCCAGTCGTCAAAAAAGGAATTCAGGTTTTGTCCGGTGGCCGCGTTCAATTTATCCCGGAAATCGGCGCTGCTCCAATCATCAAATTGTGTGGTGGCCAAAGCAGATTGGATACCGACGCGAAATAAAGAATCACCCAGGTGTCCGCGCAGGTTGTGCGCCACTATTGCGCCTTTTTTGTACACATGATCTCCATACGTGAGGTCGTGCGGCAGACCCGACACCGCGCGGTATCCACCTTCATCTATATGGGTATTTTGTAAAACGCTCAAAAAATTATCGCGAACGGCTTTTTTATAAGCAGCCTCGCCATACACCCATTCGGTAAACAGGTGTTCGGAAAATACCGCCCAGCCTTCGTTCAGCCACATGTCTTCCGGCGTCGTACAGGTAGCCAGGTCGCCCCACCAGTGGTGACTGAGTTCGTGTGCCCAAAGCGTTTCCTGGTCCAAAGAGCCGTCAATTGCCGAACGCATAATGGCAACATTGGTGGCATGTTCCATGGCGCCGGAATTAAAAGGCACCAGCGAATATCCTATTTTGTTCCAGCGGTATGGTCCAAACCAATGTTCAAAAGCGGTGATGGCTTGCGCAAGGTGCTGAAAAGTTGCTGCTACTTTGTTGGTATCGGCCGGCACTGCCGCTATTTCCACCGGAATGAGGCCATTTATGCCGGGATAATTGCGTTTGAAAGAGGTGTACGGTCCCGTAGCAAAACACGCCAGGTATGACGGGATAGCCTGATCCAACTTCCAATATCTTTGTATCAATCCATTGGGAAGCGCCGTTTCGCTGATCATTGCCCCGTTGCAATAAGCAGGTTTTGCTGCATTGGAAACGATGACAAACTCAAAGCTGCAACGCTCTACAAAATTATCAAAACAGGGAAACCAGGCGCGCCCAAAACTGTGCGGATCTGCCTCGAAACCCACGCCCAGGTTGTAAAAATAGCCGCTTTGGTTGTACACCCCACCCCATCCGCTGCCGTCCATTATCGGGGTGCCGTGATAGGCGATTTTCAGCCCGATACTGTCTCCTTCTGATAAAGTTGTTGGAAATGCCACGATCAACGAAGCCCCTGCCTGATTATACATGGCCGGCGTGTTGCCGAGAAGTACGGAATCAACAACCAGGCCTTCCAGATCGAGCCGGATTTCAGCAACTTCTTCCGCTTTTATTTTCAGTGAAAGGGTGCTTATGCCAACGATCTGTGGTGGATTCGAGACATTCAATTCTATCCGGGTATGCAGGATATCAATGGAATCGCTGCGCGTATCGGGCACACCCGGAGGCATGAGCAATCGTTTGCCCGTGGCGCACCATTCATCGCTTTGCAGCATTTTTTGAGCCGTAAGGAGGAATGGGGCTAAGAAAAATGAACAAATCAGGAGTGTGCGCATAGATATGTGAATTGTAAGTTGTGAATTGTGAGTTGTGAGTGGCACTTCGCCTAATTATTCGTTCTCGGACTTGAGCGAAGTGCCACTCACTACTCACAATTCACAACTCACATTAAAATTGAAACGCCAGGCTCAAACCCGGAATAAACGGCAACTGATTGACCCGTACAGCATTTACCCGGTCGTAATAAAAAATGTTTGGGCGGTCGTATACATTGGTAGCCGAAGCGGTGACTTCCAGGCTGCTGTATTTTGTAAATTTGAACACGCGTTTCAGCGACAAATCGAGGCGGTGGTAATAAGGCAAGCGGCCTCCGTTTCTTTTACTGGCATATACAATTCCTGGCAGTCCGTCCGGGTTGCCGGTAAGTACATCCGTTCCGACGCCATCATCAAAGTTGTAGTTGGTATAAAAACCTTGTGTGAGGGTAAAGGGAAATCCGGAACCAAAATTCCAACGTGCACCCAATTCCCATTTTCTGCTTTTCCCCAACAAATAGGTGCCTACCAGGTTGAGGTTGTGGCGCCGGTCAAAAACAGGAGGATAAACCTGTTCGCCGTCGTTGCGCGTCACGTAGCCAAGCGAATACGATCCCCAGAGGTAGGAGCGCTTGCCTTCCAGTTTCATGGAAAAATCGATACCGTAAGCATCTCCGGTTTCCACAAAATAGTTGGGGTCATTCACTTCATCCTTGAAGCGGTTCAGGGACAACAACTGCGTAAATTTCTTATAATAACCTTCGATATTCAGTTCAAAGTTGTCGGTAACATCTATTTCCACCCCGGTTACGCCGTGCAGTGCTTTTTGCAGGCGGTGTTTTGTAGGCTCCGTGGAATTCGGCTGATAAACAGTTTCTTCGGGGCCAGAGAGGAAACCGACAAACAGGTTGACAATATCCCTTTCATTTACCGTAGAAAGCAGGTTCTGGGAGTACAGGCCGCCGGCCAGTTTGAAGCGGAGTTTGTCCGAAATATTGTATTTCAAACCCAATCGGGGTTCCGGTGAAACATCATCCAGCGACTGGTAATACTGCACGCGAAAACCCGGTTCGATCACCAGCGGGCCTATTTTGCGTTTCCAGCGCACATAACCGCTGATTTCTGTGGTATTGTCATTTTGCTCGATCGTAATACCTCTGAAATTCAGAAACTGAAACTCTGTGCGGAAACCTGTCAAAGCCAAACCATATTCTACTTCATTGTCGCGGCCCAGGTTCTTAAAATTCAGGGCGCCGTAATACCCGGAAATACCGCTTGTACGCGGCTGCCGGTCGGCTTCTTCAATTTCCGAATCGTAATTGGAAAAAGTCAGCGTTCCGTTGATGAGCGTATTGGAGTTGGTTGGTACCAGCGTAAAGTCTATACCCCCGCCGCCACTTTTCCAGCCGAACTGGGTTGCAGGATAATCAACACCATCGGTGTAATTAAATCCAAAAACATTGAATTTGCTGCCATTTCCGGAAAGGAAAGACAATTTTCCGTAAAAATCGCGGTAGTTGAACGGTATGCCTGTCGAATCGTTGATTTTCGGGTACAGTTTGCTGTCCAATTGATCGATGATGGCTTTTTTACCGGCAAATACAAAAGAAATACTGCTGTTATTGTCTGCTTTAAGCGGCACGATTGGGCCTTCCAGAATGGCTTTTGCCTGAAACGGGCCTCCGGAAAATTGCCCCGAAAGGCGTTTGCGGTTGCCTTCACGCGTTTTTACATCGACAATAGCCGAAATTCGTCCGCCATGTTCCGCATTAAACCCACCGGTAAGCACATCTACGTTGCGAATCAATTCGGTTTCAAAAACAGAGAAGAAACCAATGCTGTGAAACGGGTTGTAAATCGTCATACCGTCGAGCAGAATCCGGTTTTGAACCGGCGATCCTCCGCGGATATACAATTGCCCGCCCTGGTCGCCGGTGAAAACAACGCCGGGTAGTACCGTGAGGTACTGCGCAATATCAGACTGACCGCCTACCGATGGCAAAGATTTGATCTGTTTCGGGGTTACGCTGATTTTGGAAACCTGCACCTCTGTTTTGGATTGCGTTTTTCTGCCGCTGATGACAATTTCACCCAGGTTCTGGCCGCTTTCTACAATATAAATGCTCTGGAAAACGATTTCTCCTTTTTTTACAGTGACGGGCGTTTCATACAAATCATAACCTGTGAGCGATACGCTGAGTTTATATGATCCTACGGGCACGTTGGGGATAGAGAAGAATCCGTTGACATCCGAAATGGAGCCTAAATTTACGCCATCGATCCGAATGGTAGCAAAACCGACCGGCTGTGCTGTTTCCTTGTCAAAAATATTGCCTCTGATAGCACCATTGACTGGTTTTTGTGCGGCGAGCAAGATGGGGAAGGCTAAAAAAGCCGAAATAAGTAATAATAGTCGCATGAATTTTTTGTTTGGCAGGGCAAAGATAACAGGCCGGCTCAACTTGATAGTCAACTGAAAAAGATAGTGGCAGACAAAACAGCAAGCAAACAATTCTTCACGAACTTTGCGGCATCATGCTGACTATAGAAACCAGGGCCGAATTTGTTCCGGAAAAGGAATATTGTTTCCATGTGCTGTTCCGTGAAATGCTCGGAATAGACTACAAAGTTGTTTGGAGCGACGACCCTGCCTATACGATTCGGCTTCTCAATGGTGGAACACTCGTGATTGAAGATCATTTTTTTCAACACATTCAGGATAGTAATTACCTGAAAACGAATTATTTACCCCAAAAATCAACTCCCCTTTCCTGGCACAACCTGTATGTGGAAGTCTTGTACGGCGAACCGGTCATTCCTCCATTTTCATCACAAAATGAACCTGTTATTCGCTGTTGTGCCGATATTTTTGCTGCTACATTTTTGATGCTTACACGCTGGGAAGAATACGTGTTGCCCGATCGGGATGAACACGGCAGGTTTCCTGCGCGGGCTTCCACGGCGGTTCGGTTTCAGTTTTTGTACCGGCCTGTCGTCAATGAATGGGCCGACTTGCTTTATGAGATGCTGCATCACCTCGGTTGGGAGCAAGCGCGGCCGGAACGCAAGTTTCGAATGTCCATTTCCTGTGATGTGGATCATCCGCGATTGTGGTGGTCGGCGGCCGGGCGATTCAAAACGCTGGCAGGGAGTGTTTTTAAAAGAAAAAGCCTTAAAGAGGCCGTTTTTTTGCTAAAAAATCACTTTTTTAAAACCGGCGACCCATATGATGTTTTTGACAACTGGATGGATATATTGGAGCAGCACGGCTTGAGGGCACAGTTTAATTTCCTGGGCGAGCGCGCTGCTTCCAGCGATTGTTATTACCCTGTTCAGCATCCTTTTGTGGTAGCAACCATTCGGAAAATCGCCGCCCGGGGCCACACTATCGGATTTCATCCCTCCTATGAAGCATTTGATCAACCGGAATTATTCCACAGGGAACTGGACTCCATCCGGCGCATTTCGCCGGTTCCGGTAACGAGCGGGCGACAGCACTACCTCCGTTTTTCGGCGCCGGAAACCTGGCGGATATGGGAATCGGCGGGTATGGATTGGGACAGCACACTGGGCTATTCGGAAGCGGAGGGATTTCGTTGCGGTATTTGCCACGATTTTCCCGTATTTGATTTCCTGGAACGGAAAATGCTCCGCCTGCGGGAAAAACCTTTGGTTGCAATGGATGTAACTTTGGCGCTTTACCGGCAATACACGGCTTCGGAAGCGATCGATCGTTTGCATCAACTCCGGAAGCAGGTGGAGCGGCATCAGGGCGAATTTGTTCTTTTGTGGCACAACTCCTCCTGGAACACCTACTTTTGGGCCGGCTGGAAAGATGTTTTTCTCCGGTTTGTTTCAACATAAATTGCTTATGCTCAGATACTTATCACTGGTTTTTGTTGGAATATTGCCCGCCATTGCCACTGCCCAGGACAGTGGTTTGCCTTTTCAGGCGCCCACTTATCACCTGCTCGACAGGCTGGAAGTATTGAGTGGCATACCCAGCCCGATACACCCGGAACTGCGTGAAATCAGTCGGCAGGATGCAGCAGATTACGCCAGGGCAGTGGATACGGCAGCCTCCTTGCAGGGGCGGCTCGACAAGGCGGATATCCGGTATATTTTTGATGACAACAACGATTGTTTACCGGATAGCCTTTGCCGGCAAAGCCGCAAACCGTTCCTTAAATATTTTTACCGCACACCTGCCAATCTGTTCGAGGTGAATAACCGGGATTTTACCTTGCGGGTGAATCCGATGTTTAATTTTCAGGTAGGCGACCAAAATGGCGACAAAGAACTGTTGTTTCAAAACCAGCGTGGCCTTGAAGTGCGTGGTACGGTAGATGATAAAGTGTTCTTTTACACCAATTTGGTTGAATCACAAGCCCGTTTTGCCGATTATGTTACCGATCGTATCCAGGATTTTTCGGCAGTGCCGGGCGCCGGTTTTTACAAAAGGTACAACCCGCGATTTCCCGATGTAACCAATGCGTATGATTTTAATATTGCTAATGCGCTGGTAGGCTTTCACATCACCAAACACGTCGGTATCCAACTGGGGCACGGCCGGCATTTTATCGGCAGCGGGTATCGTTCCCTGTTTTTGTCGGACGTGGGCAACGCTGTATTTTTCCTGAAACTCAATACCCGCGTCTGGCGATTCCATTACCAGAACATATTTATGGAACTCAGTCCGGGAACAGCCAACACGCTCGGAAACAGTATGCGCATCACGCGCAAATACGCTGCGGTGCATTATTTAAGTTACAAAGTCACCCCGAAATTTTCATTCGGTTTTTTCGAATCGACGATTCTGAACCGAAGCCAGCAATTTGAATTTCAATACCTGAATCCGGTCATTCTTTACCGCACTGTGGAGGGCATGATCGGCAGTCCCGACAACGTTCAGATTGGAGTGGATGCGCGCTGGAACCTGTTCAACCGGGTACAGGTATACGGGCAGTTTTTACTCGACGAGTTTTTATTTTCGGCAATTGTTAATCCGGAACAAAGCGGTTGGTGGGGCAATAAATTTGGATTGCAGGCCGGACTGAAGTATTACAACGCATTTGGAATCAATCATTTGGACGTACAAATAGAATACAACAGCGTAAGACCTTACACGTATTCGCACTTTGATTCGCTCAATAGTTATACGCACTACAGCCAACCGTTGGCGCACCCGCTGTGGTCCAATTTTAGGGAATTTATCGGTTTGCTGCGCT